>JAFMBV010000158.1 GCA_017858255.1 Bacteriovoracaceae bacterium | reverse complement strand
GTTGAAACAATATGGCAAAACCCGCGACTGTCGTATTCGTGGTGACGATAGTCCTGAGTGTCATCATTTATTGAAATACTATCGTTGTGATTCCGAGGAATCATTTCCTGTAGAGGTCACTAATATAAATGAATTACTTGAAGAACTTGTCTTTAGTGCTGAGACAAAATGGCGTTATAAAGAAAACTGTGAGGGTGAAATCTTTAAAAAGAGAGAAGAAGTTATTGATGAAATAACCCAAGAGGTTAAAAAATGGCGGTCTTCAGTAAATAACTCTGATTACAACTCGAGCCTTACAAAGGCACTTCTAGAGTCCTACTCGCAACAAATATACAATGTTGAAGTTAGTCAGAGGAACTTTAGATGTGTAGATAGAGCAAAGAAAAAGAGGGCCATAAAGGCCCTGAGAGATGAAATGCGTCCTCTAAGGGACCTCTTTAAGTAATTCAATGTCATAAGTATTTAGGGTTAGGTCCAGTGAATGACCATCATCTAGTGATGGAAGTCCTGCAATGATTAAACCATTTTGTGGATATCCTCGTGCTCGGCAATCTTGATCGTTAAAGTATTGTTTTTTGGTCATTGAAATCGTTTGATTTCTTATCTTTAAGCGACGAGTTTTTTCTGATGCCGAAAAATGAAGAGATACAATCAAAGGATCTTCTTTTATTAAATTGGCCTTTATAACTTCGTCCTCGAAAGAAAATGCAAAGTCATTTATTAAAGGAGTTTGTGGGTTGTTATCAAAAACAATTCCGATGAGATCCTTTATAACTACTTGGCAAATAATATCGATAATCCAAATCTCTCCTCCAGGCTTTTTGTCTCCGAGATTATAGCGATTTTGACTTGTTTTATAATGAGGGATGTAGCGACCGGTTCCTTTTATTTTTAAGAAGACTTCATTTTCTCCTTCTGGGATATCAAGAAAGGACGCTGACTCCTCAAGCTCAACCGTCGTGTTTTTAATGATTTCAGTCTTTGTTAAGGATGAGGGATCAAAGCTCTGGCCGCCATTATTTTCATTTTTTCCACAAGCGGTAAACATCATTACAGATAATAAAAGCAAAATTGATTTATTCATATTAACTCCTTGTTTAAAAACAAGGTGTACCTTTTTGCTCTAGTAAGGAGCGTAACTAATTGATAATATTTCATTTTTGAAACTTATAAGTCATGGCTTAGATATTTTGAACAATCCATTAGCTTAGGCTAAAATAATTGAGGAGCAGAATGCTCAGGGAGTTATATGGTTTCAATGATTGATATTGAGTTACTGGGGGAAGTTCCCGTTTATATTGGTGTTGGGATTCAAATTCTTTCTGCCATTGTCTTTGGTGGCATGGTTGGTTATGACCGCGAGAAGAAGATGAAGGCCGCTGGTCTCAAGACAAATATTCTGATCTGTCTTGGAGCGACTCTTTATACCGTTATTAGTGTTCTCCATCTTAAAGGATATGCTGGCGGTCCTGTGGATCCCAATCGTGTTGGAGCACAGATTGTCTCTGGTATTGGTTTTTTGGGGGCAGGCGCAATTATTCAAGGACGTGGAGCTGTGGTCGGTATGACGACGGCGGCAACGATTTGGGTTGTGGCCGCAATTGGATATACCATCGGCCTTGGTTATCCCGTTAGTGCCGGACTTTTTAGTATTACTGTTTTATTTGTTCTTAAATGGATTAATCCTTTTTATCGCTTTCTTGAGAATGAAGAAGGGGATGATTATTTTCATATTGAAGTTCTCTCCCTCGGTTCGGTAAAGAGATCAATTCTTGAGTTAATCAAACTTGAAAAGTTTGAGTTTGATGAAGCTTTTGAGGATACGATTGATAAAAAACGCTCAGTTTTCACGCTTTATCTATTCGGCCATCCAAGGGCGATAGACCGTCTGATTACGGATATTAAAGGGCTAGCATCGGTTGAAAAGGTCTCTTGTCATCAGCTTGAAAAGGATCAGAAGTATTCAAAAGATGTGAAAGTAGTTGAATTTCTTAATAACAAGTCGGGAAATGACACTTAGTATTTTTCAAGTCATGCTTTAAGCATGAAAGTTTTAATACTATTACTTCTCTCTATTTCTACTCAAGCTCAATTGGATTCTAATATCCTCCGTGGACTTTCATTGGATCAACAGTCTCTTTTTAAGGAGAGGCTCGAGGACTTTGGTCTGTTGGCCAATGAAAAAAATCCTGGCCCTCGCCATGGAAGGAGGTCTTCAAGTGAAGACACTTTAAAGGTCTTGGCTGGTCTTCAAGGAGATTTAGAGGGAGAGTATCTAAGAAAGGCACAGGCAAAGCTTGGAGCCTGCCAGGGAAATGATTGTCTTAGTCAGGTGAGAGGCTCAAGAAGATTTGAGGATAGCTCTGGTGCAAAACACTGCTACCCCTACACCAACTGTGAGTATTACCGCTGCATGGAAGAAAAGTATCAGTGCATGGATGTTGGTATTGAGTATTTTCAAAATTTGGCCAAACCAACTTGTGAATCATATGTGGCGAATATATCGAAGGGTCTCTTTTCATCTCTTGGCGAAGAGTGGATTTATACTGTTATGGTTTGTTTGCAAAAAGGTCTCTTTGAAGAGTGCTCACTGCGAGGAAATTGCCCGACAAGTGAATCTAACGAGAAGACCTGTCAGCATATTACAGAGTTTACTCTGGAGTTCCACCCTGGTTGTTACATCAATAGTGGTGTGGGTATCTGTAAGCTTCCTTTAAAGGATCAGATTAATATCTGGCGAACTGTAGGACCTTTTCTCACACAGAGAGAGAGAGTCGAGGCTTTAAAGGTTGTGAAGTATTGTCTCTTTGGAACACCAATAGAATAAAAAAAAGGCCTCTTTCGAGGCCTTTCATTTTTTTACTTTTATAGTGTCCAGTTCCCATCATTTGTACGGAAACGTAGGCGATAAGGTAACCTTTGAAGTTGCTTAACATAGTAGTTTAGAACCTCTTCAGTGATTAAGCCTTTTGCATAGTCCTCTACAATCTCAACTGGTAGGTCATAAAGTGCTAATTCTTCAGCTGTTAAATCAGATGCAGGCTTTTTCTTGGCCTCTTCCTTCATGGCAACGATTTGCTTCATGAAGTCAGGTCCTTGCATATAAACTGCATGGAGAGGAGGTCCCGCTTGCTGGCCAAAGAACTGAATGAACTGATCAACAGTAAACTCACCACCATTTGTTGCTGCATTAATAAGTGTCTGTTGAAGATCGCCATCTGCTACCCAGTAGTATTGAACTGGAACTGGCAATGTCTGAGGTGGCATTGGATTTGAACGGGCCTCAGCAATTTTTAGAGCACTTAAACGTCCTGCAGCTTCTAATGTAGCAAACTCATTGATCGACTTGATCATTCTAAGAGCATACGGAGTGTATTCGTCTGCAGCAAATGTGATACGGTTTTTAGCGTCGTAGTAGTAAACCTCATTAGGGTTTCTATTTTGCTCAGCTACGAAACCATTAATCTGTGTGACGGCCGTTAAGTTTCTCGTCTCAAAGGCAGCATCTTCATAGTCTTCACCATACTCTACATCAATCTTTACTTGATGAAGGGCAGCTTCAAGGAAATTACCTTTTGCACCTTCCCCAAGAGGAAGACCAAGGAACTCTTTTAACCAACCAAAGTATCTCTCAAGTGGGTTGATTTTATAATCCGTCCCAAAAGCATAAGGTACTTTAAACTTATTCCCATCTTCCATTGTAAAAACAGATGTTTCAGGAAGTGGCTTACCAAGAATGTAGTGATCAAGGAAACCTTGTGCTCTTACTCTGATCGATGGAATATCGAGGAGAGACATGTGGTTTCTGTCAGTATTACCTTTACCCCATGTTCTTCTAAAAAGAGCGTTAAATGCCATCAGCTTATCAGGCCATGTCCCTAGAACAAAACGATCCGTTACATACTTATAGTTTGGATCAGTATCTTTAAAACCGTTAAAGAATTTTCCAGTTTCACCAATTGTCATTCTTGCTTCTTGATCTTCAGTAGCTTCAGCAACCTTAGCTTTTACAGCAGGGTCGAAACAGCTTGATGGCACATACTTTAGATCAAACTTAAGGTCATCGTAGATTTCACTTAGCTTACGGTATTCAACAATAACATTTGGCTGATCTGGTTTTGCCAGGGCACAAAGGTGATCGGGCATGGCCATAATTTCCATGAAGAAGTCACCAACAATCGTTACCGAATCACGACGGTCATTAATCATCTGACAAACTGGAAATTGTTTTACTTCATCTGGGCTACAGCCTTGGGCCATTAGCTCTGGGCTGAATATTTCAGCAAAGAATTCATACTCTTCCATGATGTCACGGATTCGTGCAAATTCACTTCTTCTAGCAAAAATGTAACCTGGAAGGTCATAAGCACTAAAGTCTTCACGGCCATCTCTAAAGTTACGGTATTTGTAGTAGTCCTTGTATCGCTTGATTAAGTACTTTGAAACTTCAACTAAGTTTGTTCCTTCATCAAATCTGTTACAGATTGAAGAAAGACCAGCGTTCTCATCAGTGCAAAATTCATAGGCCTTAAGCTCAACGCCAGCACCAAGTGTTTCTTTAAAATCACTTAATGGACCTTCAACTTTTACAAACTTACCATCATTAAGCTCAACTTCACGAGCATAACCAAAGCGAAGTGCAGCGAGATCGTACTTACCAAATGCTTTCAGTTGGTTAAACTCACTGAATGAGTAATCCATAATAGATGAATACGCTGGAGCTGCATCCATTCCAAGTGACTGCGCTTCTTCATCAGTAAAGAAATTGTCCTTATCCCATGAACCCATGAAATTGTGACGTAGACCAAGGTTGTGACCAAGCTCGTGAACTAATGTCGCCTTGTATGAACTTCTAACAATTACTTTTTGAACTGCATCTTTTTGGGCACGAGTAAGTTTACTGAAAGGCTTAAGAGTTCCTCTTTCTGTTTGAACACCAGCAATAGCTAGTAGCTCAGGGTAGATAACTTTTGATGTTCCACCAATTGGGAAGAATTCAACAGCAAGAGCATTATTCTCTGCATAACGATCAAGACGAGCTTGTTCTTTTAAAAGTATTTCTTGATCTTTTGTAAGCGAACCTTCTTCTTTAAGTTTCTTAAGAACAAAGGCTGCTTTTAAATTATTTTTTGCCTTGAGACGAGTCCGTACACGTCTTTCAAGTTTTTTGAAACTCATGCTTCTTAGGGCCTGTTTCTTATCAAGGCCAGAAACATGTTGGTGGTTATTATGAAGAGCACGCTGTACATTTCCACTATTTACAATAACCGGAGCTTCTACTGGTGAATTTGTGCCAGCATTTTGGTCGTCTTCACCTTGATCGTCATTGTCTTCACCTTGGTCATCATCATTGTCCGTATTAGGAGCAACTGGCGTTGGCGTTGGCGTAGGAACTTGTGGCTTTGGAAGGTTGGCTTCTACTAAGGCCGGAAAGTGGGCCATTGCTAAGGCCTCTGGAATGTTTGAAAGGGCCTCT
>JAFMBV010000049.1 GCA_017858255.1 Bacteriovoracaceae bacterium | reverse complement strand
AAGAAACTTAATGATCTATGGCAAGTAATGGAAGTAAGTAACGAGAAAACATCTTTAAAAAAGAGCTTTCATCATCTCATTGTTGATAAAGATAGCCTTGGTGAAAATCAATGGAAGCTCCTTTTAGAGAGGCTTTCGAGCTTTCTAGATGGGGAAAAGCATTCCCCATTAACAGACTAATTCATTCAAGAAAATCAGCTATTTATATCATTTCCTTACGACTATTCCCTGAGCTTGACCCTGCTGTGATTGGCCGTGGTATCCTATGATAGAGATCATGTTGCGTACTGTAGTGATTATAGTGCAAATTTGACAGAACTCTGCCATGGAGGTGTTAAACAATGAGAACCCTTGTACTGGACTCCACCTATTACCCCGTCCGTATCGTCAATTGGCAAAAGGCGATGATCCTGCTTTTTACAGGCCGGGCAGAAATTGTAACTGAATACCAAGATCGCCGAATAGCAGGAGTGACCAACTCCTTTACTCTACCAAAAATATTACGCCTTTACTCACGTCATAAGAGCGAAAAGAAAGTGCGTTTTTCTCGCCAAAATTTATTTTGGAGAGATGCTTTTAAATGCCAATATTGCTTAGAAATACACTCAGCTTCACTCCTTACAATAGACCATGTACTTCCTCAAAGTCGTGGAGGTAAAACAAGTTGGGAGAACGTTGTTTCTGCTTGTGCTCCTTGTAATACCAAGAAAGGCAACAAGCTCCCTCATGAGGCGAATATGCGTCTTTTGAAGAAGCCAGAACAACCAAAATGGTCTCCACAAATTTGCTTAAGATTAAAAGAAGATGACCCTGAAGAGTGGTATCAATGGTTTAGTTTAAAAAGTGCGTAACATATCTTAATTATTTTTAAGAAAATTAATAAGTACCAAATGTGCCATGTAATCCTTTTTGTAAGCTATAATAAGTACATGAAGGAATTCCATTGAAAGCCCTTTTTATTTGCGGTGATAATGAAGAGTGGAAATTAATCACTAATATTTTTCACGCTCACTTCACCAATATTGATCTCCTGTGTGTTAATACCTCTCAGGAAGCTTTGGACACCTTTATGTTCGAGGGAAACTTTGGTCTTATTCTTCTTGAATGTTCAATGAAGGATACCGATCCGACTCTCCTGGCAAAAGAGATATACGAAACCATTGGAGAGCGTCCCCTTATTTTTATCGGTACGGCGGCCATGATTAAAGACAGAATCAAAGAAGAATTTTTTGATTCTCATGATATGGTTTTAATTTACAATAAACCTTACAAGCCCCTAGAACTAATTAATTCAATTAATGAAGCCATCTCCTTGGCCAAACAATTAGAATACGAAGAATCAGTCGTTGAACTAGACCCAAGCGAGTTTCTCCCCTTAAAACTTCGGAATTTCTATCTCTACGATCAAGTACCTTTTGATGTCTATATTGAGTTAACAAAAACAAAATTCCTAAAGGCCATAAGCTCTCATAAGAAATATCCTCAATCACTTATTCAAGACTTTCAAAAAAGAAACATCAAATACTTATATTTAGAAAAAAATGAGCATTTAAAGTTTTTAGAAAACTCAGTTAAGAAAATCAGCCAATCCCTTTACCAAACTGATAAGAGCGATCGGAAGCGCCGCTTACAAACATTGGTAGCTGCCGTACTCGTGACTCATCAATATATAAAAGATGTGGGTGTTAGTGACCAACTTAAAGAGTTCGTAGATTTAATAATATCAAACTTTGGAAAAATAATAGAAGAGCATAGCAGCCTAGAAGAGATCCTTTTAAATTTCCCAATGGAACACGGAGATCTTGCCGAGCAAGCCGTATTAAAAGGTATTATTTGTGAGTTCTTGGTTCGTTCAATGGGCTGGAGGTCTGACCTTACCCGTTCAAAAACGGGTCTTGCTTCTATTCTTCATGATATGTTTTTGGAACGTGAAGAGTGGTCAACAATTACCTATAAAGACCACCCTCACTTAGATGATTTAACGGAGCTTCAAAAGAAGAACTTCTTGGATCATCCTAAAAAAGCAGCTGAAAGCTCACAGTACTTTAGCCAATATACAGATGTTGACTTTATTATAGAGGAGCACCACGAACAACCTGACAATACAGGTTTCCCAAGAGGTATTAACTCCGGGAAAATAACAAAAGTGTCAGCTATATTTATTATTGCGAATAATTTTGTTATTCAAATCGTTATCAATGGAATAACTGCGTCAACAATTCAAAATATTATTCAAGGTTTTAACAGCTTATATACTGTTGGTTCTTTTAAAGAGCCTTACAGTCATTTGGTTAAAGAGCTTAAAAGGAAATAGTGTCTAGGCAGTTAATGATTTTCTTATAGGTGTGCTTCGTGAATTTTTTGTGAAGGAGAGCGACTATTTCAGTCAGAATAGGATCTCTTGCCTCATTCTTACAGCGTATAAGTTCCTCGACAACTCCTTCGCTTATAATAAGCACCTTTGCTAAGGGAGAGATATCGTCCTTATAATCGAGGGTAAAACCCATGCCGTTAGTCGTTCCATGATGTTGAAGAATAATCGCGTCTGCACCGAGAGGACATCTTGGAAAACTTTTAACCATTTCAGAGGCCAAACGAGCGTGATTAAGAACAACTTCTTTTTCTATTTCCTCTAAAGAGTCATGAAAAAGGAGGTCTTCTTCAAACTGAAGTTCTGGGTGTCTCGCAAAAATAGGAGCCAAGAACATATCGTGGAAGAAAAATACGAAGGATAGCTTTTCGGCATGTTCTTCTGAGCCCCAGCTAATTTCTATGATTATATGATGGGCAATATATGTTCCCATTACAGAATGAAGATAAAGATAACCTGTTTTATTTTCGAGCATAGAGAGTAGAAGGTTTTTTGCTCTTGGAACTTCGTTGATAACCTTTGCTACAGACTCCATACACTTCTTGGAAATTTCAACTACTTCAGGAGTTACTTCTTTGGCCTCACCTAATAAGCCGCCCACGATATCATAGCCTTGCTCAGTGGCCTTTAAGCGTTGATCAACCTCTAAACCAGGCTCATCTAATAAGGACATAACAACCTGTGAAGCTTTATTAACAATATCCAAACGCAGGGAAGAAGGAATATATAAATTACCTAGACCTTTTTCTTTATAAGATAAAACCTTACCCGAAACCACTGATCCCTTTTCAAGAACTTGAATATAATCATTATTAGAAGCTGAGCGACTAGTCTTTACAAAAACAGAACATGGGCACTCTGAAAAAGTTTCCAATAACGAAATGGGTATAGGGTAAAAGTCTGGAACCGACTTGAGCATCATATCTTGTGCCGTTATCCCTAGTATTTCAGCACACTTTTTTACAATCAAAGGAATATTTAGATTTGCAGGTAATGTTGAAACTTTCCCGGTATTACTTACCTGAGATTTAGCACCAATAACGATAACTGGTACATCCTTCCCTTTTTTCTCCAAAAGGTTCATGACCTCTAATGCAGCATCTCGACCATCAATTTGGCTCAATGTAATGATAATATCACCATAAGCTTCAAGCTCAATTAGCTTCAATCCTTCGTCCAATGAGTTTTTAGAAGTTAGACCAAGATCGACGTAGGCCTTCAAATTGAAGTGGTAAAGGTCATTGATCAAATCATTATCAGAAATTAGGAGCCCGTGTGCCATGGAGAAATTATAACATAGGACAATTTGGAAGATAGTATAAATCTAAAGGGATATACTTAATGACTAATCATTGAGGGCCAATAAATAACCTTTTTTATGTAGAGATTTTACAGTTAAACGACTATTTTCGATCTTCTTTCTGAGTTTGGACACATGTTGATCGACAGTACGATCAATAACATTTTGATTTTTTCCCCAAACTGTTTCAAGAAGTTCTGAACGGCTACGAACGACACCTTCTTCTTTGGCCAAATGATAAAGAATTTTAAATTCTATAGGCGTTAATGCGACTTCTTCTTCGGTACCACTTTCACTAACAAGGTGCAAAGATTGAGCTGTAACCTCTAATTTCAGGTCTTCTCTTTCCAAGGTACTCGAAGTAGAACCGTTAATAACTCTTAATCTAGCATGGACCCTTGCCAGTAACTCAAGAGGTTCAAATGGTTTACTAATATAGTCGTCAGCACCTGCATCAAAAGCGTTAAGCTTATCTTTCAATTCTTTTCTTTGAGTAAGCATGATAACAGGTAATGCCTCTTTTCCAGTCGTATTTTTAATACGTTGGCAAAGTTCTGAGCCCAGGCCGTCAGGTAGTATTTCATCAAGAACAATAAGGTCAAATTCATTACGAGAAATCAGTGCTTCAGCATCAGCAATATACTCTGCAAAAGTTACTTCAAACTCACGAGATAAAGTGTGTTTTACTAAAGCGAGAATATCTTGGTCGTCATCAATAACGAGAATTTTTTTCATGAGCAGAGGTTTGTTAAACTGTTAAAATAAATTATACTTAAATAACTTATAATCACCAATGGAATTTTTACTATGAGCCAAACAATTACTGTAACGATAGATGCAGATTTAGAAGAAATTATCCCTACTTTCCTTCAGAATCGCCAAAAGGACATTGTTAGCATAGCAGAGGCCCTTACAAGTAACGACTATGCAACCATTGAGTCTATTGCTCACAAGCTAGCAGGCAATGCTGGGAGCTACGGACTAGATGACCTTGGTGAAATCGGTTCTAAACTCGAAGCGGCTTGTCAAACAAACGATATTGATAAAATAAAGAGTTATTGTCAGTCTTATGGGGATTATCTTGCCCAACTAGAGATCAAATTTGAGTAAGTAAAATGAAACACAGCGGTAAGACATCAAAAGAAATTTTAGTCATAGATGATGATGAAGATACACAAAATTTTTTAAAGAAAATTTTAGAGACTGCTGGCTTTCAGTATGGACAAGCAGACAATGTAGAAAATGGTGTACTTGCTATCCAAAAGCAGGCGCCCCATTTGATACTTCTAGACTACAAATTAGGTGAAGAAAGTGGCTTTGAGGTCATTAAGTTTTTAAAAAGTCATTCTGCTTATAGTAGGATCCCTGTATTTATGATCTCTGCTACTGTGAGCAAAAAACTGGTCATCTCTTCTATTGCAGCGGGTGCAAATGAGTTCATTGGCAAACCCTTAAAGCCAAATACATTGCTTCAAAGAATTAAGAAAATTTTAAAACAACATGAGCTACCAATACTTAAGTTTAAAGAAAATCCAAAAGTTTCGGCCAGATCAATTGGTGAGCTTATTAAAATCAATGAAATGGGCTTAATCCTTCAAAGCAGTATCAAATTCACAGGAAAATCCTCTTTATTCATAAAGTCAGATTTTTTAAAAGTCTTGGGAGCTTCACCTTGTCGTACAAACACAGCAGCTCCTGCCGTAGTTGCAAATCCAGGTGTATACAGAAATGAAGTACTCTTTCAAGGAATGGACGAAAAAACAGCACGCAATATAAGAAATATTAAAACCACTTAGATCAATATGAGCGAAAAAACTAGCAACACTATTGTAAATTTAGACGATGATCCAGATTTTAATGCCATTCTAAAAGTGGTTTTAAAAAGAGAAGGCTATCAACTTTTTTCAGCGACTACTCCAGAAAAGTTTGCTCAACTCGTTAAAGAGTTGAAGCCAGCACTTTGCCTCATTGATTTAAATCTCGACATAGGACAAGGGGCTGGTTTTACTTTTCTACAAGCAATGAGAAACAAGATGGGACTGGAAATACCCATTTTTATTGTATCGCGCCGCTCTTCTAGAGAAGATATCTCTAGAGCTCTTGAATTAGGCGCCAATGACTTCATTACAAAGCCTATAGATGACACCTTTGTTATTCAAAAAGTTAATCAGTACTTAAAAAACCCGGAAATCAGACTACTTCCTTATTTTAAAATCAGCGAAAAAGACTGGCCCTGTGAAGTAAGCTTTGATCTAAATATTGCAGAGGTTAGTGAATTTGGTATTACCTTAATAGGACCTCAGTTTTTATCAAAGGGCACCTACTTGGAACTCTCCGGAACTTTTCTCAAAGAACTAACCGGTAAAGATCAAGCTCTAAAGTGCACTATCCATAATAGCTGGATAAATGAAGAAAATGGACGCTACATGAGTTTTTTTGAATTTGATGCCAACGACAACTCTTTATTGAGTAATGTAAGAAGCTACATTCTCGCCAACTATGAAGAAGCTCCTAATGAAACAAAAACTGAGTAATTTAGTTTTTTTCTAAAAAATTGATAATCTTATCTGCTTTTATCGCAACATTTGCCGTTCCAAAATCTAACTTAGGATTAAAGAGAAACCAGAAACTATCCCTCTCGTAAATGCTTTGAAAGAGTGGACCTAATGACTTTTGGCCATCCATGATAGAAGGCTTCTCTTTATAAAACTCTATCATAAAGAAACCATCAGGAATTTCAAAATCAACGAGTTTACCTAACTGAGGGTGATAAGGCTCTAGCCCCTGAGAAAATCTTAGTCGATATGCTGAAGTCTTTTTTTCTACGTAAAGGTCACCATGAGAGGTATGAACCTTAAAGCCCATATCTTTAAATCCCGTAAGATCAGGCATCAAAGAAAAAAGTAATTTGAACCATTTAAAAATCACTAACGAAACCTAAGAGATATTTCAATCATTGGATAAATTGTTGTGTAACTATCAGTTTTTTCTGTTTCAACATTAGTCGTAGTATCAGTTTCTTTTGAAATACTAATAGAATGATAATTAATAGAGGCCCCTAGACTTAATGCACGTGCAATTTTTAATTGCCAACCAAAGTTAATGAAATAACTAGAGCCGCTAATATCACTCTCAGTAGTTCCAACAGTTCGAGATCCTTTAACATAGGGATTCCAAGCTACGGAGGTATAGAAAGTTTTATCCTCAGTAAAATAGTACTGAAAGCGTGGACCTAGTTCGAGAACTGAATACTTACCACTAACAGAATCATTTTTAAATTCCCTGCCAAATTGAGAGATATTTTGGCCAAAGAAAAGCTTCTCCTTATTATCAAGTCCGGCGGCCAAAAAGCCACGGTAATCAAATCGGCTGTAACTGAAAGATGTAACATCATCCTCATCTGAGTGATAATTGGAACTGAGATCTATCAAAAAGGCCGCGCTAACCTGATGGCACCCAAGAACAAAAAGGAGAATAAATAAAAAGGATAGCTTAAACATACCATCATATATTTACACATATACATTCAAAATTCTTGGCCGGGCAAGGATTGCCATAACAATTACAACAAGTTAGCCTTCAAAAAGGCCGTATTATTCGAATTCACCCTTCTGTAAATATTACTCAGTACCACTTCTTAGAACCATAATCCCCTATTATTAATGCAATGAGTCTTAAATTGCGAAAATCAGCTAGGAGTAAACCCATGCTTAAGAAATTCTTGCCATTATTGGCATTAACAATGGCCTTAGGCCCAAC
Organism: Bacteriovoracaceae bacterium; assembly: GCA_017858255.1. Classification (GTDB taxonomy): domain Bacteria; phylum Bdellovibrionota; class Bacteriovoracia; order Bacteriovoracales; family Bacteriovoracaceae. Next base: position 20,517 of record JAFMBV010000049.1, on the reverse strand, counting down.
ACAAATATTCGCCCAAAGTAGTGACATCGAGCTACTCGGTGGCGACTTCCGTGTTGGATACGAAGCTGAAATAAATAGTAATGCTTCGACAAGTACAGAGGGACAAAACTCTATTAACCTAAGAGGTAGTTACATTAGCCTAAACGCTGAATGGAAGAATAAAGTACGCTTAGTTTTAACCGCAAAACTAGAAAAAATATTTAAAGAAAATAAAGTCTCATTTTCTGATGACTTTAGTTTAGAGGAATTCGTCGAAGAAGCTTACATCGAGATTAAGGAAGTGGGTGGCTCCCCTATCGCAGTCATTGTGGGAAAACAACCAATCCCCTTTAGTCAAAAAGTACAAGCAATGCCGATTTTCTCTGATAACCCAGTGGCAGGCCTACAAAATATTAATGTAGTGTACGGTGTTACAGTTGACCTCACTGAAGGACTCTTTGGCATTTTTGATCAGGTTGAAGTTTCGGCCTTTGAAACTGAAAAGGGTGATCTGAAGCTTGGAACAATTGATGGTGTTTCTGTTCGATTAAGTAAGATGCTTACTGATAATATTCTTATGACGATAGGTCATGCAGAGATGGGTAACACTCATCTTGATACAGGACATGAGAGAAGAACCTCTATAGGACTTGTCGCCGAATCAAATGACGGCATGCTAGTTGGATGGGTTGAGGGAATGTTTTTCTCGAATAACCCTAATTACCCTGATTCAAGTTTCGCTATTACCGCAGGAGCTATGGTTCGTGTACACAGAACGACGGATGTCATCGTAGAATTTAACTACGTAGAAAAAGAGCTTAACCAATATGCTATCGGCACAAGAACGGCCTTAACATCAAACCTAACTTTAGGCGTAGAAGCACGCTACAACGATTACCACGATGGCAGAGATAATGATGTCGTTTTTGGTGTAAATCTAAGCTACTCCTTTGGCTCTAGCGGTTACAGACCAAATGAAGAGTTTCTTTTTAATGGTGATGATAAGGACAATTATTAATGAATAACTTACGATCAATTTCTTTAATCTTCACGCTACTTATATTACCTCTTTTCGCCCAGGCGAATGGAATGAGTAATTTTCGTATCTGGACAGCATTTAGCTCTGGTCAGACGTTCATGACTAATATGGACATTGAAAATTATATCTGTGAAACCACTTTAACAGATAATATGATGATCTCACTCTTTAAAGAGGCCGGTGGAGACTTTAATAAATACGAGATTCTAAGACGCCAATACGCTCAACAAAGATTTAAAGATGGTTTACGTCAATACGCCTATGTTTATAGCATGCAAAAAGTAGCAACGAGTAAACTTCATAATAGAGAAGGTCGAAAGGCATTTAAGATCTCAGAAAGAGACTTCTCAAAAAGAGTTGAAGAGTTTGAAACAAAGACCTTAAAGAAGTGGCTTGATCAAAGACAAGGTATAGTAAAGGCCAGAGAAGCTTTTGGTAGTGAATTAAAATCACTAGGTTATCCGCATAAATTAAATCTCTCTAATACAGACCTTTACTTCGAGTGGTTTGACCTTCAAAAGAAAAGAATAAAAGAAAATTTACGTTTAAATGAACTTCAAAAATTTGAATATATTTCTGCCCTTGGTTACAAGAGAGAATTCTATGTAAGACCAGTGGAGTTATTTGACTTCAAAAAAGAGATAGAAGGAAAAATAGAAGAGCAACTCCAAGGAAAGAGATTAACAGGAAGACAACTAGAGGAAATCATCCAAACTGATATTCGCCTACCTGTACTATTGAAGAATGTAGAGTTATTAGGACCAGACTCAACGGAACTTTCAAAGCTTGAAGAGCTTGCACCTAATGTGTATGCCGATTTTCATAAAAATATTGAAGATGAGGTCCTCTCAAAATTAAGCGGAAAATTGACTCAGGATATCCTTCGTTATGACAGTATCGTAGGAACGCTTGTAGCCAAGTATAATGATCAAGAAAAGCTGCTAGAACTTTCTAAGGAAATGAACGAGAATTTCCTATTAGGCACTGGTGATTTTAACCATTTTATGATGGCCAGACTTTATAAAATGGCAGCGATCAGAGTACAGCAAGGTGAAAGTTTCAAAGGAAACTCTAATTCTTCTAACCAAAAGAAATCGGCTTACTTAAAGAATCTTATGGAATCTACTAATGAGATTCTAATTCAGGCCATGAAAGACTCTAAAGACTTAGGAAGTTCACGTCTTGAAGATCATTTTATTAAGCAATTAAGTACTACCCAAGATAAGTCTCTTTCAGAACAACTTATTGAGGATGATTACTTACGCCAGTTTAGAGTAATGGCCAATTGGGTTGTTAAATTTCAAATTAAAAAAGCTTCACTTAACACGACGCCACTATGTTTAGTAGAAACTTATGATGCCCGTAAATGGGAAGGACAAGATCGCATTGAAAAGCACTTAAAAAACAAATACTTTATTGATGGTCTTGACCAATTTAGACGGGATAATATGAGAAGTATTGGACCTTATATAAGGATTAATCCTACAGGTGACTATTCTCTGGATCAAAGTGAATCATGGGATTATGTCTTAGAGAAATTTAAGAAATAATCACAAGACTTGTTTTTAACTAAGGCCTTTTGCTAAAATAAAGAAAATTATTAAAGCGAGAGGTCCATGAGTTTTATTCAAAATGCCCCAGAAATTCACGATCCCTACGAAAGTGATCTCCATTTAAAAAAAGCGATAAAATGGCTCCTCCAAAAAGATCCCCACAAATCAGAAATTGAGAAAGACTTAAAAAGGTTTTCGAAGAGAATAATGAGTGAAGTTCATTCATGGGCCATGGAAGCTGAAGGTAACCCTCCCCAACATATTCCTTACTCTCCCTGGGGAAAGAGAATTGATGAAATCAAAGTAAGCCAAGGTTGGAAGAACCTGGATGCACTATCTGCAGAAGAGGGCATCATAGAACTTGGATACAATCCATTGAACTCAACATCTGGTCGAATTCATCAATTTTTAAAAATCTATCTTTTTCATCCATCAAGCGCCTTCTACACCTGTCCACTCGCCATGACGGATGGAGCGGCGAAGCTTATTCAGGTCTTTTTAAAAAGAGAGATTGGAAGTGCAGAAAAAGAACAAATTACAAATGCTTTTGAGCATCTAACAAGCCGAGACCCAGAAAAATTCTGGACTTCTGGGCAATGGATGACTGAAAAAACAGGAGGTTCAGATGTCGCCATCTCACAAACAAGAGCAAGAAAAATGGGCGACCATTACGAACTCTATGGAACGAAATGGTTTACCTCTGCCACGACAAGCCAAATGTGTTTTACCTTGGCACGTATCGAAGATGACCAAGGTGATGTAATTGATGGCTCTCGTGGCCTTTCTCTCTTTTATGTGGAACTAAGAAATGAAGATGGTGACCTTAAAAATATTCGTGTGCGCCGCTTGAAAGATAAGTTGGGGACGAAGGCATTACCCACTGCTGAGATTGATTTTGATGGGACACCAGGAACCTTAATCGGTAAACCAGGAGAGGGAATAAAGAATATCTCTCATCTATTTAATATCACTCGTATTTACAACGCCTGTACAACGGTAGGTTCTTTTAAGCGGCTTCTTCAACTTGCTGAAGACTTCAGTGAAAAGCGAGTGGCGTTTGGAAAGAAGTTATCTGCTCAGCCGCTTCACAAAAGAATGCTAACGGAAGCAAACGTTGCTTTCGAGAAGTGCTTCGCCTTAACTTTTTTTACTGTAGACCTATTACAGAGAGAAGAAACAGCTGAAAGATTAGGACAAAGTAATGAAACTACGTCCAAGTTACTTCGTCTTTTTACACCTTTGGCAAAACTCTATACCGCTAAGATTAATATGATTTGGACAAGTGAACTCTTGGAGAGCTTTGGAGGAGCTGGTTTTATAGAAGATACAGGACTTCCCCGCTTTTTAAGAGACTCTCAAGTACTAACAATTTGGGAGGGAACCACTAATGTGCTTTCTCTTGATGTCTTGCGCGCTATTCAAAAAGAGCAGGCCTTAGAAGTATACCTTGAGGAAATTTCAAAACTTATCTCTGGTGATTCTCATCGTGCTGAAATTGAAAAACGTCTAGAGAAAATTAAGGATATGGCGAACTCTTATGGAGATGATTTAGAGAAGTGGCAGTATCATGCGAGGGAGTTTTCTTTTGAACTCTGTGAAACTGCAATCGCTGCCATTAGGCCGCTTGCTTTTTAAGTTCGTTGTACCATTCAGGACTTAAGAAGCTACTCTTAGGAAAAGGAAGTTTGTTAACAATAATATCTTCAAAAAATGTAGGTACATAATTACATGAAACCATCTCACCTAAGTAAAGACCAGTCTCAGGGTCTTTACCTGTTTGAACCCATTTAAAAATATCTCGTGAAATATAGTTCCCATTTTTGTCGATACCTAAAATCTCACTAATATGGCTCGTTCGACGGCCACCATCGTGATAACGACTACACTGAACAATTATTTGCATAGCAGATGCCACCATTTTTCTAATAGCGTCTGGTGGTATTTTAATATCACCCATTAAACAAAGGGTTTCAAGACGAGTACAAGCATCTACGGGATTGTTGGCATGAACAGTCCCCATTGAACCATCATGACCCGTATTCATCACCTGAATAAGATCCAAAGCCTCTTCGCCACGAACCTCACCCACAATAATTCGATCCGGCCTTAAGCGCATAGCTGACACGACCAGCTCTCTAATTGTCACTTCAGTAATACCACGAGCGGGATCCGCTTTTCGTGTTTCAAAATTTACAACGTGTTGGGCCTTAACCTGAAGCTCTGCCGCATCTTCTATAATGAGTAGCCTCTGAGTCTTGGGTATTCGAGAGCCTAAGACATTAAGCATCGTCGTCTTACCAGAACCTGTACCACCACTGACAATAATATTCTTACCGAGAAATATACAGATATCTAAAAACCTAGCAGCTGTTTTTGACAGAGACCCAAAATCAATCAAATCATTTAACGTTAGCTTTTCTTTGGCAAATTTTCTGATCGCAACAGTCGTGCCATTTTTTGCCATAGGCGGTAAAACCACGTGAATTCGAGAACCGTCAGGAAGACGAGCATCAAGACGTGGGTTATCGGCATCAATCACTCGGCCAACAGACTGAGCAATCGCTCGCATAGCAGAGATAAGGGCATCTTCATTTGGGAATTTATTTTCTGTTTTGTATACGAGACCTTTTCTTTCTACAAAGACTTCAAAAGGTCCATTGATCATAACCTCGGACACTCCCTCATCATCAAGAAGGTCTTTGATGGGGTGGAGGAGATTCGCAATTGCATCACTAAATACAGACATTGTTAGTCCTGAGCATATTATTGTTATTCAACTTTATTTATCATTCATCTCATTCATCTTTGGGCATCCAAATGCGCACTTTTTCGGACGCGATATTCCTTTGTGCTCTTTTTGAATTTTTGCCTCTTGGACGCTCTAATACTGTCACGCGCCCCTTACTCTTCGTCGTTGGGCAATAAAACTCAAGTTTCTCGGCATCACCAAAGTAAACAATCCCTTCACTTACCTTACCTTTTTCGGCGGCCAGAAAAAGGCCCTTCCCTTTTAAGATAAAACAACTTTTGGTATCACTAGTTGAGGTCACGTAAAAACGTACACGCTCCCCTTTAAAGACTGAGATGCTCTTGGGATAAAAGCCCTCATCAGTGACTATAATGGCCTGCTCTCGCATCGGGGTACTAAACCTCTTGGCCTTCACATAAGGGCTCTCTTCTAACGCCTGAACACCTTGCCATGTAACGAGGGCCCAAAGAAGAAGAGAAAATATGAATGTCGTTTTAGCTTTTATATATGCCTCACAGACAAGTTTCTTATTAAACTTATCGGTAATCTGGCACATTTACTTTACATAAAAAGTCGGACTTAAAAGGCAATAAAACAACCTAATTCTAGTTAGTTAGATTGTAATGTCGTTAGGCCCTTTCTTTATAGGAGTTTTTTTGGAGTTCTTCTTCTTTTGAATCGCTCCGTTTTTCCAAGGGAAAATTACACGAAGTCCATCCTTAGCATTCTCGACCCGAACCTTATCTGGATCAGTGCCAACAGGTACTGGAAAAGTGTTATTAAAAGACATAACCCTTTTTCCCATTTGTCCAAGGTCCTTCTGAAGAGAACCTTTTATGCTCACCTGACCATTCTTTACATTTAAATCAAAATTACCACCCTGAGCGACGGCACCATCAATGAGGAGAATCATCCCCTCCTTATCCTTAATCCAACGGTTATTAAGTCCTGCTCCGAAACCTTGAAAGCCCTCTTCAAAGGACTTTCTCAAAGAATCAAAGTCTTGGTCCCCAAAGGAGTTTAATGAATCTTCGAAGAGTCCACCGATGCGGTCTAGAAAGTCCTTTTGAAAATACTTTTCAAGGATCTTACGTTCACCGGAGAAGTTCTTTTTTAAGTCCCTGAGAAGCTTTTGCTCCTCTGTTAGAGAGTCAGTCTTTGTAGATGTAGATGGAGACGGAGAAGCCGTTGGGGAAGGAGCAGAACCTTGAGCTAGTCCGTAAGAGCTAGCGAGGAGAAAGGTTAAACAAATAATCAACCTTAGCGGCGAATATGAAATCTGCTTTTCTAAGACCATTGATAACATTAGTATTAATCTCCAATTCAAATTTTTTAAAGCCAATAACCATATTAGGATGGTGCCATTGCTCCTCCGCTATTTTACCAACAGAGTTGGCCTTTTCCAAAGACTCCTTAAAGTTATTTGCTGAATATTTAAAAACCAGGCGGTTAGGAGATTCATTAATCGCCCAACCCTGCGATAAACCTTTTAACAACTCTAAGCACTCAACTTTCAAGAGCTCCTGTCCCCCTGGGGGACAAGGCTCACAATTCAGATCTTTTAATGAACTCACCTTACTAATACTTAACAGAGCAACCATAAGGTTGAGTTTTGGCCATCGCTATTTTTCTACCAGCTAAAGCTTCAGTTAACGCTACATCCACGTAGTTAGTGGCCTTATTGATATCACTTGAATCTGCTGAAGAAATAGAATCAATGGCACCTTGATAAACAAGCTTTCCCTTCGGGTCGATTATATACATGTGTGGGGTTGTTTTCGTCGCATAGGCCTTACCAACTATGCCATCGCTATCAATCAGTAAACTCATGGCCTCCATCTGTTCCTTGGAGTATTTTTCTTTCGCCTTCCCTACGTTTTCAATAAAGCCCTGTCTTCCTTTGGCACTTGAATTAATCGTTAGCCAAGAGACTTTACCCTTATATTTCTTCTGAAGCTTTTGCATATTGTTTGAATCATAATGCTTTCTTACAAATGGACACCCGTCGTTATACCACTCAAGAACGACATATTTTCCAATATGGTCGGACAACGCACCCTTACTTGGGGTCCCTTCCAATTTGAATTCAGGTGCTTGATCACCAATGCTAATGGCAAAAGCACCACTACTTAGTAAGAAGGCAAAAATAAAGCGTTTCATAAGGTCTCCTTTAAAGATGATTACTTCGAGATTTTACCTCAGGTAATTAGAAAAAACATGGATTAATGCCTAATGACGACTCCAAGTCTAAGATAAACAAAGTTTTGTTCAACATTTTTTTGGATATTCTTTGAGATATAAGTAAAATATTATTACAGCTATATAATATGTCGAGAAGATTAAATAAATGACTGCGAAGTCATCAAGAGCTGCTGCTGAGAGCATAGAATATGTTAAACGTTAAATTAAAAAATTCTCTTACCCTTACAGCAATTACAAAGAAAGCTGAATGAACCGCTGCCCTAGCGTCACAAGATTACTTTTTTATTATCTTTTATTTTACACATTACTCATGATCGTTGGTCAAGTACTCTTCCTATTTGAAGAAACAAATAGGACTATCGGCGCCATAGAATATACTTACCTTAGTATTCTAGTGGGAGTTGTCCTTGGTCAATACCAATACAGCAGAAATAATACTGCATCTATTTTATGTAGAAGAAATTATGCTTTAGCTCTACTTCTCTTGGGATCATTAACTACAAGTTTTCATTGGCTTAATCGTGATATCTGGATGGATGAATACACAATGGCCTATCGTCTAAGTGGAGAGCATTTTAATAATATTTTTCAACTCGCATTCAAACAACAACAACCACCGCTTGATTATTTACTAACCTATTTTTTGACTAAAACCTTTGGTCTCACTGAATGGTCTCTAAGGTTGAGACCAATACTTTCAAATATCTTTTTTCTCTTCCTTTTTTGGTATTGGCTCGAAAGAAATATGTCTAAAAGGTCTAAGTTAACTCTCTTCTTAATATTGTTAACTATTTTCCATCCAAAACTATCCTATTACATGTTAGAAGCGAGACAAACTCACTTCCTCCCCCCACTCTTTATGTTTTATCTTATTCTCTATCAGGAAAAGAAAGAATCTTATTCCATTTTCAGTCTCTTTTTCTTCTTATTAATGACCTGTGGGATGCAACCTATTATTCTACTCGGCTCTACAGTGCTTTATAGTGCTCTGGCCTTTTTAAAAACAAGAGGTAGGCTTGAGAAAGTACATGTGAGAAATGTGTTGGTCTCTTTTGTTATTTTCTTGCCTTTATTTTTCGTAACTTTAAATGAAGCAAAAGATCAGAGTGTTATAGGTCTATCAACGATACCTTCACTAGAGACAGTATTGGCGGTTGCCAAGGTTTTTGTAATCGACCAGAAGGAAAACTGGATAATATTTACGTTATGTTATTTCTTCTTGGGACCCTTTCAAGAAAGACAAAAATCGCTAAGATTCCTCTCACTTTATGGATGGGGAACGTTACTCTATTTTGTGGCCTTTACCCTTTTTATTGATTGGCTACCACATCCACGCTACCTCATAATAATTGACCTATTAATATGGGCCTCTATAATTTCTCTCCTGGCCGCACAAAAGGAAGGTGGTTTCGGAGAAAAAAGTCGCAATTTTATAATGACGGCAATAATTCTTCTTATCCTTTTAACAACACCATCTAAATATAAACTTTACCGTGGTAACTCCGTCCAAATGAAGGCCGTCTATACTTACTTAGAGAGTAAGGCTCAAAAAGAGGATGTTGCCTTATTAATGAGTTTTGAAGAGTTAGGACAATGGCGCCCGGACATATGGGTCTCTAAAGAAGTATATGCAAAAAAAGCGGACCTAAACTACCTAAGGAGACTACCTTTTCCTTATCATAGATTTAAAGGCAGTTATTTAAGTTTAGAAAAACTCACAAACAACACGTTGAATGCCTTCCTCGTTTTCTATCAGCAAGACCCAAAAGAGATCTTGGATAATTTAAAAAAAATTAATGACTCCTTCACCACTAAAAAGATCAATTCAGAAGTGACAGTATTAACATTACCACTGGTGGGCCAGACCAATATAGAGAAGTTAGATTATTGGTCTAACTTTTTAAGCACTTGTTTGGAAGTAGTTCCACCGAGGAAGCAAGCCCATATATTAGAATCATTAATACTATTGAATCATTCCAGAGGCGATTTAGAAGGCATTAAAAAATATAGGGAGATATATAAAAAAGGAAACTTCAAAACAGAAAACAAATATCTGTTACCAAATGCAAAAGTCGAAAAAAAGGAAGTTCTAAAGTGGATAAAGCGTTTATCTAACGAAAAACCTTAAGTAGAGAGTTACTCCTTGGCGCCACAGGCGATAAGAGCATCTATAATTAAAGGATCTTTCGCCTGGTTTAATGCAGTAAAGACTTTCTTACGACTACCTCTTCCCCTCTCAACCACAATGCTAGGATCAGTATCTGGGTAGGAACAAAGTTGCTTAACAACTTTCAAAAGCCCCCGACCGGACGCTTTAATAAGATAGGTAAACTTGCCGCTATCTCGGCCATTAAAAGGGGCGCCTAGTTCTAGATAGCCAGATATTAATTGGACTTTAATGTCTTCATTACTAGAGTCGGCCTCATTTATCGCTTGAAAAATAAGCATAGTAGAAGTTTCAACACTGATATTTTCTTTCTTTAAGAGTGCAGACCAATCCTTTTCAAAACTTATGTTTTTAATTAAATCCATTGCACTTTTTCCTGACTGATCTTCAACAGTCGGATCAGCATCATTTTCCAAAAGTAATTTACCAATAATAAAACTATTACTTCTGATGGCCTTATTTAGGAGTAACTCACCATCTTTATCAAAAACATTTAATTCAAAATTACCATCAGCTAATATTTTTTTTACATGAAGAACATCATTTTCTGCAATGCCTTTTGATAGTGAAGAAATAATAGTGAGGTTAACTTCTTTTGATTCTTTTTCACTTTGAGTGATATTTTCCTGTTCGTGAAGTTCACAAGAAAAAAGAGAAAAAACGCTTAAGAATACGATAAACCAATTCATTAGAATGTCCTCGTGTAACTTACGGACGCTCTGCGCCCCTTTTTAAAAATTTCTCGCGTTTGGCCACCGATCGTCAGCTCCGCATCAGGATCGAGTAGGTTTTGTACTTTTAAGCGGACTTGGTTATTACCATTCCTTCCAAATTTTTGAGCGAACACAAAATCTAACTGGTTGAAGGCCTCTTGATAAGTATCAGGTCTTTCATTGGTGCCTACTGTATCAATTCTAGCTCCAAAAACATTAAAAAGTAGGGTCGCATTGGTTCCGGTATCCTTATTATCATAATCTAAGTTCACATTTACGACATAAGGACTTTGCCCCTGAAGAGGACGGTTAATATTTGTAATTTGTGAGGAAAGCTCTGGGAAGATACTCATCTCTGAATTAATTCTAGCGTAGTTACCACCTAAGGCCAAAGGCGCTAAAGAAGAATGAATGAAAGAAAAACTTTTTCTAAATTCCACTTCAAAACCACGAACCTTAGCATTCCCAACATTGGCCAACTGAAAACCACCCTCAGAATATGTTAAGACTCCATTTTGAAAACTACCGGCCACTTCTTCTATGGGATTTAAGAATTCTTTATTAAAAAAACCAAAACTAACATTTTCTTGATTTCCAAAGTACCACTCCCAACGGGCATCAATATTTCTAATAATCGTTCCCTTTAAATTAGGGTTACCTGTAACATTTCGATCCCTCTCATCATCGTAATAACCAACGGGATTAAGGTCCTTGAACGCTGGGCGACTAATTGTTTCGGAATACCCTAAGCGAACTTGCATCTTGTCATTGAGAAAGTAAGTAATGCCGGCAGCAGGTAGGTAGTCTTGCATAAATAAAGCGTTTTCTACTTGATCAAGGTTAATGCCTTCATAAGTCCTAATATTCTGCTCTGAATTCTCAAATCGCACTCCTAAATTCAAGCGAACCTTTTCGAATAATTTAGTTTCAGATTCAACAAAGTAAGATGATATTTTTTGGTCCGCTTCGAAGCGGTCTGAAGGAACAGTGGTATCAACCAACTTACAAGCACCTTGGCGAATGACTTCATCTGTACAAATTTCATCGGGACTCTGTCCAAGGATAGTTGCATCCCCTGTTATATCAACGGCCCTTGCGGTATCTACTTCGTATTTAAAACGCTGAAAACGAGATTGACGTTTTTTATTAATTTGGCCGATACCAGCTTTAGTTTTTATTTTTACGCTAGAGGTATTAATGACAGGAAGCTGTATCGCCACTTCTGCTTCTTGGACATTATCTTGAACATCACCGAAGACTCTCTCATTTGAGCGCCCTTGGTTATCAAATCGCCTCTGCCCCTCATCAACTAAAATCTGATAGTATCGACTATCTGGCTGAATCATTTCGGCTTGGGACAGACTTGTTCGCCAGGTAAGGATTCTATCTTTATCAGAACCTAGTTGATGAGTGCCGTTAATAATTTGGCTAAATAGTTGACGTTCCTGCCATTCAATACTAGTTCCCTCATACTCATTATCTTGAGTCTTTATATAGCGTTTTTCTACTCTATCCGTAGATTTACGCAGAAAGAGAGTATTGGCCCTAATATCGGCCCACTTACCTAGGTACATCCCAAAGTTAAGCATTCCAGAGAGATTAACATCTCGACGAGATCTATTATTAACTTGAGATCCTACATTAGTAAGATCAGAGCTACCAAGGGACGTAACATCGTAATCTTGGCGGTTAACATTATCATTGGAGTATCTATCGCCATAAAGACCAGCAATATTAAAACCAAACTTCTTTCCTCGATAACGAAGAGTATCCCCAACGCTAACAGTGAGGCCTGGTGGTAAATTTGTTTTCTTATTAAAAGTAGAATAGTTGCGTTTAAATGCAAGGCCATACGCCACATTATTTGGGTCATCATTAGATATACGCTGACCACCCGCCGTCCGCGCAGCAATGACATCAGGAATTTTTCTCGAACCATCATCAATACCCAGCCAGTCTTTTCGACCACCTTGATAGGACTCTAAAGAACCTTGACCACTTTCGTAACTCGTTGACAGACTAACCTTGGCGGTAAACTCGTCTGGAATATCTTTTGTTTTAAGATTAACAGCACCACCACCAAAGCTTCCAGGAAGATCAGGAGAGTAGGATTTTTGAATTACCATTGATTCAAGGATGCCTGAAGGAAAAAGGTCCAGTTGAACAACTCTTCTCGTTGGATCTGGAGAAGGAAGGCTTGTTCCATTGAGAAGAACATTTGAATAACGCTCCCCTAACCCTCTAATATAAACAAATCGTCCATCTACAACAGTAAGTCCGGTCACACGAGCAAGAGATGATGCTGCATTTGAATCTCCACTCTTACTCATTTGCTCAGCACCCAATACATCTGCAACTGTAGAGGACTCTCTTCTGACTTCTATCAAAGATGCAAGCGATCCTTTTACATGGGGGGCCACTACAACAAACTCTTCCAATTCAAGAGCAGAGGTTAATAACGCAATTTTGAGTTTTAAGGATTTATCTTTAAGAACACTTTGATTACTTAGTGTTTGGGTGGAAAAGGCCTTATGTAAAACGGAGAGGCCATAGCGTCCCTCAGGAACTTCTAATTTAAATTTCCCATCTTTTCCAGTCGTTAAATTTTTCGCCACACCTGTAATAAAGATCTTTGCATCTGCTACAGGTGAACCGCTTTCATCTCGAATAGTTCCCTCAATGAAACCCTTTGGGCCATTAGGATCAACTTGTTGAGGAATAGTGGGCTCAGAAATATCTGTTGCGTAACCAGCTTTCTCGGAAAAGCTGTTAATTATGACTTGAGTCGTTTCTAAGTCTGCAACGACAAAACTAACCGATTCAATACTTTCACCCTTCTTTAGTTCAAAGAAATGACTTCCTTCTTTTAGGTCAAAAACAATAAGACCTTCTTTATCAGAGTAAAGGACACGATTACCGTTGAGAATAATTTTTTCACCAGCAACAGGTAAGCCATCTTTAAACATCATTGCCTGAAATGTACCAACACTAAAGGCATTCATTATAGTAAAGGAGAAGATCATTAAAAGAAGGGTGCATCTTACTAAAAACATAAGTTTTCTCCTTTCTCACAAGCTTCCATAACTTCCTTAAGGGCCACGGCCTTTTTAAATAGGTCGGGTCTTTGAATAACTTTAAGATTCGAATAGGCTTCTTTGTAAGCACCAATCATAAAGTTGGCATAGGCCAGAGCATATTGAATATCTTGATCAGACTTTAAAGTAGTTCTACTGGCTTCAACACCTAGACCTGCCATTCGATTAAAGTCTTCATTAAGAAGGGCCAAGGTAAGATTTTGTTTTATCTTTTTAACCGGGTCTCTTATCTCAAGCGCCAGGTTTTCTGCATACATGGTGAAGCCTGCTTTTCTCCATAGCTCAGAAGCTTCTGTCAGATACTTCGGGTTATGTTGACTAAGACTTGTAAACAACTGCGCCGCTGCGGTGAAGTTTTCCTTCTTGAGGTAAGACCGTGCTAAATCCTTAATAATTTCTTCATCAGTTTGATCTTTTAGACGAGCTATCTCTCCAAAGAAAATGGCCTTTTGAGAATCTCCCTTTTGACGATAAAGCTGACCCATTCGTGCTACATCAATTGCCGATACTTCATAATTGTCGACAAGATCCTTTGCGGCCTGAAAACTTACTTCAAGAAGATTGTTATGAACTAAATAGAACCATTTTTGCTTTATTAAAGGGAGCGCCTTTGGAAATTTACTCATTCCTAAGTGTAGAGACTTCCAGGCCATTTCACCCATGTCTGCTTCAAATCCAAGACTTGCTCTTAATTGGTAATAAAGCATTTCCTTTTCAAGAATCAACTTATTCTTTTCTAGTACTTCTAAACCTGCTGTGTATTTTTTTAGTCCTAGGAGGGCTTGCGCTTGTCCTAGATAAAGGTCTGTAGACTTTAGACCCTCTTTCTCTGCCATATCAAAAGCATCCAAGGCCTCCTTAAAACGCTTTTGTTTTAATTCAACTAATCCTTTCAGACCCCAATACTTCTCTGGAATAACCTCATGAGGATCCTTTATTTCAGAAAGTACGCTACTTGCGCGTGAGTAATTTTTATTCTTTATAAGCAGTGCCGCTAAGCTTAACTTATCAAGCTCATCATCTACTGATTGAGCAGAGACACTTGCACAATAATGCCCAAAGTAGATGGCGAAAGCGAAAAATGTGATTTTAATTAATTTTTTCATATTAGTTTAAATTAAAAGAAATCTTCTGTTTCACCCAAACTTTAACGGGGTTACCTTTATAGGTAGCGGGGTCAAAATTCCAGTCTCTAACGGACTCTATCGCGACTTGATCAAATATTCCTGTGGGCTTACTAGAGAGTAGACGAACATCTTGAACGGCACCTGTTTTATCGACCAGAAGGTTTAAGAGAACTTGTCCTCCAATACCTCTTTTCCTTGCATAATCAGGGTATTTTAAAGGTGGTCTATAACTGGCCCTTGGCACTTCATCAACTGTATCTTCTGTCATGATGACATCACCAGCATTACCGAGAAGCCCATCTGCACCATCTGCTAAGAATTCAAACTGCCCTAATCCAAAACTAGAGCCCATGATTCCACTTGTAAGACTAGGTGGTGCGACTTTCTTTTGTTTTTTTCTTTTTATCTTTTGTTTCGCGACCTTATTTTTCTTTTTCTTTTTAACCATTTGGCTTAAATCGAAACTAGTGGAGCTCTTGGCCCCTTTGTTTCTTTTAGGGCCATCAAGACCATTCATAACGGCAAGACCCACCATCACGAAGATAACGCCGCAAAGTCCACCAATTGGAGGTAAATATTTCTTTAGTTTAAGGGAAGCGTCTCTCTTCATCATAAACCTCTTTAACCAGCTTCATTCTCAGCAGCAACACCAACGTCTCTAGCACCGGCCAGGCGACAAGCATCAACTACCTCAATTAAGCGCTCAGCAGAAACACCTTTATCAGTGACGACTAAAACGCTTTCACTCGCTCCACTTTTAAGTAGTTCTCTAACCTTACTTTGCAGTACCCACACCCGAGTTGGCTGACCGTCTACATAAACTTTAGAGTTTTGGTCGATATAAACTCTGATACTTTTGGTATTAGCAGGTCCTGCACTAGAAGCACCTGGTCTCTCTAAATCCAATTTCATATCTTTTACAAATGTAGTCGAAACCATAAAGAAGATAAGAAGGATAAAAACCATATCGATAAGGGGAGACATATCAATTTGTACATCTTCATCTCTTCTAATTGATCTACGCATGAGCGACCTCTTTTCTATTATTTAATTGATTTTCAATGGGAGACCATAGTTTTTCGATGGTTTCCTCCATTTCAATAATCAAAGCGGTTTGCCTTCTTTCAAGCAATTTACCAGCTATAAGCCCAGGAATGGCCACGGCCAATCCCATTTGTGTTGTTATGAGAGCTTGTGAAATACCACCTGCGATACCACCACTTTGTGAAAATAAACTCATCTCTGCCAAGGAATCAAATGTTTCTATCATCCCAGAGACAGTTCCCAGTAAACCAAGTAAAGGGGCCAGTACCACGACTAGATTGACTAGACCTTTATAGCGAGACAACTCGTCTTCTTCTTCACTAAGAAGAATGAGGGCATCGTCTTTGTTGGCCTTTTCACAATCTTTTAAGTTAAAAACTTTTTCCTTAAAATCGCTAAAAACTCCAAAGCTTCCTTTAGTCAAAAGAATTGCTCTGTGGGTCATTGAGAACCATAAGATTCCTGCACCAAATAAAAGAGGGGGCATCACAAATCCACCTGCATGATATAGGTCGAAGATCTTATCAAGCATGAGTAACTTCCTTTTCAAAGCGATTTGAAAGTCTCAAGGCCTCTCTCTCTAACATGATTTTAATTTTATTAGACCAACCACCCAAAAGGTTTCCAAGAAGAAGAGCTGGAATCGCCACAACAAGACCAAGTTTCGTTGTGATGAGGGCCTCAGAAATACCTGAAGATAGCAGTTTAGGATCCCCTGTACCGAATTCAGTAATAATATCAAAGGTAGAGATCATCCCAGTAACTGTACCTAATAAACCTAAAAGAGGTGCTACGGCGGCCATGACTAAAATGATGGCGCCAAATTTATCAAGAAAGTTTAGCTCACCAAGAATTGATTCATGAATGATTGTTTCACGGGCCTCACGCTCTTTATTCTTTGCTAGAAGAGTGTTTCCAACTACGCGATCAAAAGGAGTTTTTCTTAAAGCGACTTTGGCCTCTACATTATTAAGCTCACCTACCTCGATTTCCTTAATTAGTTTTTTGTCTACACGAGAGGCCCCAAAAAGAAGAAAACCTCTAATGATAACGAGAACCATGGCCAATATACCAAGGCCTACAATTACGTAAGCAATAGATCCACCAGCTTCAATCATCTCCATGAATGATTTGTCTTTTTTAACTTCAACGCCTTTGGAAGTCGTTTCATAAAGAAAGACTGGCAAATCACCTATAAATTCACCAGACTTAAATTGAGAAAGTGTATGAGTTAGATCTTTCTCGGTAAGCTTTAATTTACCAAGACCCACAGGCATTAGCATGGATGCTTGGTTTTCAAATAAACCAAAGCTCGCAATTCTACCGAGTTTGATCATGCCGCCTTGAACGAGTTTACCTTCTCTTGTAAAGAACTCGCCATCGGCATGATGAACCTTGCTACCTTCATCTAAAAGACCGCGAGCTCCCGCTAGGATGCCCGAAATTTTACTTTCATCACCTTTAAAAACATCCCATTCTTCCTCTGTAAAACCAAGAGTCACCTTTCCTTGTAAGAGCGCCGTATCTAATAGAGAATTTGAACTCTCTACATTCTCAAGGTTTCTCTCTGCTTCAATAACTTTGGCAGAAAGTAATTCATTTTTCTTAGTCAAAGAAACAAGATCATTTTGTGCCTTGTCTAAATTGACCTTTGCTCTTCGTACTTTCTGACCGTATTGAGTTTCTATTACTTTTTGTTGTTTTGTCAGAGACCTTTTCTGTGCATTAAGAAACGCCAGTTCTCTTTGATAGGTTTGTATAAGTGTTTCTTTTTGAGCTAGTGCACTTAAAGAAACTAGGGATAATAGAAGAATAATTTTTTTCATAATTGTCTCTCTCGTCTTTATTTAAAAAACGTTTGGTATATCGTATTGACCGGTTCTAATTTGTTTCTTTAAACCGTCAAAAAGTTTGGCGACCTTTTCTATGTCTTCTTTTTTTTTCAATGGAATATAATCAAAAGAGCCTTTATTATTTTTTCTGGTAAAACCATAGCGGTTATCTGACGTCTTATAAAAAAGAGTAACCATTCCGAGTTTTGCAACGCTTACAAGGTTTTCATCACCATCGATAACCAATGTTTGGCGGTGAACACCATTCTCTCGCCCTAGTCTTAACTCATCCTCAATAAAGGCCCAAAGCTTACCTAAAGCTTTTTGACCATTAAGTATTCCTGTTTCAAGACCTTCTTCAATATCCGTAACATCTTTAAGGCGCTTTTCTTTTTGAAAGGGCAAAGAAGACTGAACCCAAGTCTTAACCAAAGCGACTTCCTTCTTTAGAAGAGGAACTAAAGTGTCTCCATCAATAGTCGCTTTCGAAAGTTCACCCTTAATGGTTTTTAACCTTTCTTGACCTTGCTTTAGAGAGAGTTCAATTTGTTGGGTCTGTGCACTGATTTGTGCCTTTCTCGCTTGAAGACTTTTAAGCTCACTTTGAAGCTCGTTCTTTCTAGCATTATTTTCTGTGTTTAAATTTTCAACCTCAGTTCTAAGGTCAACAATTTTCTGGGCAAGGCCACTCAATGCCTTGGTATTTGCAGCCTCAGAATTCAAAGTCAAAAGTAATAAGGAGAAGAAAAAAGCTTTTTTAAAGCTTGCCCCATCTCTGGTGTCTCTCAATGTCATAGTCGTCTCTCAGTTTTTGTCTCTCAAAATATTCTACAAAACTTTAAAAAGAGGTAAGTTCAGGAGAGACGTCCGAACTTACCTCTATACTTAGACTAGTTTCTAGCTAGATTAGTCCAACCTTTAAACCATTCATCATTTGCGTCTTTAACAGCTCCAGCAAAATCAACTGCTGTAAACCATGTACCGTGACGATCTCCAAAAGGAGTAACATCACCAAGGTTAGTAAGCTCTTTCTCTACTGGAACATAGCCAGCTAGTGGAGAAGTTCTCGTTTCACCCATATCTACATTAAAGTCATCACCAGTAAAAAAGTCGGCGACATTCCAAGTTTCACCCTCTTCGGCTTCAAAGGCCTTCTTACAGAAAGTGAAGTTACCAATAAAGATTGCTTCTCCACTATCTGCAGTTGCTTGATCATCAAGATCGATACAACCTTTCTTAGTTGTGGTGAAAATAGAGTTATTCAATTCGACTGCTGAACCCTTTCTCAGAAGAAGACCAGAACCGCCTTTTGCTGCAGCACCTATACTACCAAGAATTGTAAGGTTAGAAAGAATAGGGTTTGAACGAGGTTTAGCATCCATTGGTGACTTAAGATTATCGGCTTCAATTCCGTTGTTTGCAGCATCATCAAATTGATCAATAATCACAAACTGAGCACGCCCTACCCAACCAGAAGTCCAGTCCATTGAGTCGTCTTTATTACCAGTAAGAAGAACATGTTTTACATCAACAGTTCCTCCAAAAAATTCAATACCATCATCAGAGTTTTTATGAACTTGGATGTAATCAACAATTGTACCGTTTCCAACACCCTGAAAAGCGATTCCGTTTAGCTCGTTATCAGGAGATACTTCAAACCCTGCAAATTCAACTCTTACAAACTTTAAAACACCTGAGTTATCTGTTGGATTGTTACCGCCGTAAACACCTGTTCCACGTGCGCCAGGACCTTCCCCTGTTGCTTCACAAGGATTTGCCGCAGTATATGCGCCACAAGTATTTATGGGAGCGTTACCATTTAGAATAAGACCACCCCACTGACCGCGATCAGTGTTTCCAGTATTACCTGTCGTAAAAACAATTGGAGCGTCCTTAGTTCCTTGAGCAAAAATTTGAGACCCTCGTGAAATAACGAGAAAGTCAGCTCCCTTATTGCCTACTACTGTTGTTCCAGCCTCGATGGTGAGAACACCTTTATCCGTATTATCTCCACCGATAAAAACGCCGCCCTGAAGAACCCACATTTTATCTGCTGTTAAAAGAAGATTTCCAGAATATGTTGCTGAGTCATTAAGACCACATGCCTCTTTTCCTTCTCTCATTCCTAATGTATCCGCCCAAGTCGGGCAGGCCGCATAGGACTGAACGGTCAAAAGACCTAGTGTTAATGTGCTAAGTGCTATGTTCATAATTCTCATTAAAGACCTCTCTTTCTTTATGAAGTTTGTATCTACTTATTAGGTTTGTAAGGAAACCACGGAGAGAAGTCACAACAAGCTATGATTGAAATTATTAGAGTTTTGTTAGAACTGTCAGAAGTTCACAATTTCGTGCTTAAACACGTCGTAGGCGGGTTCTTCGTAGGGATGAGCCGATAACATTGCGCGTAAAACATTTGTAATATATTCATCACTTACAACGGTTTCAATCCGTACTTCTTTTACTTTTTCTAGATTATTCCTCTTACCAATGGTGGGATTTGCGCCATCCAATGGTCGAAACTGGCCGAGTCCTTCAGTTTCAAAACAGCAGTGCTCATAATTTCCAATTCGCCCTGCCCCTGCCTTGAACATGGCCTCTTTGACGATTTCTTTGTCTTCAACGTTTACGAATACAATCACTTTATACATATTTCTTACCTATACCCGACTACCCAACTTGGTCAAACTATTGCTCTTCCAATACTTTCTTACATTTTAATATTTTAGGCCATGGCAAATAGACATATTAATCAATAGAGGTGAACATTTTCTTAACAAAACCTTAACATGAGTTACGGCGGCCCATTTCATTCAAGGAGGAATTTTTTATGAAAAGGGGAATCTTAACACTAGCGGCAGCGGCAGCCCTTAGCGTATCACCAACGTACAGTTGCGATCAGTACGGAAAATCTGGAATCGTAGAAGAAAACAATTTATGGATATCAGCAGATGCAAAGGCCATCAACGGTATGACTGAAGACGTCTTTAATGACGTTCTCGACCGTGTTGAAACTA
>JAFMBV010000048.1 GCA_017858255.1 Bacteriovoracaceae bacterium | reverse complement strand
AACAGCCGTACTGGGGAAAACCCAATGTTCGGTACAAAGGAAAGGAAGTGGGGGGGCAATTTAATTGTATCCTCCCACTGTCTCTCCATTTTTTGGGCCATTTACTAAAAGATTTGATATCTTTATTAAATGAAAAAAGTCATCATCATTGGCGGCGGCCCAGCAGGGTTATTTAGTGCCTATAAGCTTCTTCAAAATAATTTTAAAGTTGATCTCTATGATCATAGCTCTGGATTAGGAAAGAAATTCTTAGTCGCTGGTAATGGGGGGCTTAATCTTACGCATAGTGAAGAGATTGATGAGTTTGTTAAGAAGTATGGTGAAAATGAAAGTTTCTTTGCCTCAATGATTAATGAGTTTACGCCAAATGACTTGAGGTCCTTTTGTGAAGAACTCGGCGTAGAGACATTTATTGGAAGTAGTAAAAGAGTTTTTCCAGAAAATTTAAAGGCCGCAGAAATTTTATTAAATTGGATTAAAATTCTTAAAGAAAATGAAAACTTTTCACTTCATTTAAACCACAAATTTACAAAAATTAATTCTAGTAAAGAGATTACGCTTATACATTTTGAAAATGAAGTCAAAGTGCAAGGGGAGTATGTTATCTTCGCCATGGGCGGAGCTAGTTGGAAGAAGACAGGTTCAGATGGGTCTTGGAGTGATAGTTTTCAAAAACTTGGCATAGAACTCTCGCCCTTCCTTCCCATGAATTGTGGTTTTGAAAGGTCGTGGAGTGCGTTCTTTATTGAAAAAATTAATTACTCACCTTTGAAAAATATCGAATTAAAGTTTAATGATAAGCCGATTAGAGGGGAGGCGATGCTTACTCCCTTCGGAATTGAGGGGGGAGGTGTTTATGCCCACTCTTTAGCTCTAAGAGACCAAGTAATAAAAACAGGTGAAGCTACCCTTTTTATCGACTTAAAACCAAATCTAACGGAAGCTGAGATTCAAACCAAAATATCTCATCAAAATGATAAGAGCTCCCTTAGTAATCAATTAAGAAAGGCCATTGGAATTGATCAAGTGGCCTTCATTTTATTAAAAGAAATTTATCCTCATATTAATAGGGATAATGCATCAGGCTCCATTAAAAATGTGGAAATCTCTCTCTGTGGTATTCGACCTATTGATGAGGCCATTTCCACTTCAGGTGGTGTCAGATTTACTGAGCTTAATGAATTTTTAGAATTAAAAAAATTAAAAGGATGTTACGTGATAGGAGAGATGCTTGATTTTGAAGCACCAACAGGGGGCTACCTCTTACAAGGTTGTTTCTCTAGTGCTGCAAGGGTTGTGCGGGGTCTTTCTGTTTAGTTTTATTCCTGGTTTAACCCAATAAAGTGGGGAAGCTGCTATACTGAGTATCATTAAACTCATTTAAGAAGGTTTTATTAGTCCAATAAACTTATGATTCTGACAAAAAAGCTTTTCAAGACTTTTCTCTATTTACTCTTCTTCTTGTTCACTACAGAGTTATCTTTAATTTTTATTGGAAAACTAACCTACACCACAAAGGTGGATGAACATCCTAATCAAAAGAATAAACTCAACGTACTGATATTGGGCGAATCCACTAGTGCCGGTTCTCTTCTTTCTCATTGGGTTGATTGGCCTAGTGAGTTGCAGAAATTTTCTCCCGATCTCTTAATTACTAATCTTAGTCGTCCGGCAATAACAACAAAATGGTTGGTTGATCAAGCTTTGGAAAGAGCAGATTCTGAGCGACCTGATCTGGTCATTACAATGATGGGGATCAATGATGGAATCCCCCATGAATTTCAGGCGGGCCACTTATCGGCCGATAGCACTTGGTGGCAAAAACTGCGACTTTATCGCCTTATTAAAGGGATCATTACAGAATCTCGCAGGTTACCTACTCTTATTTATAAGGAAAGCCCGTGGAAGATACAGGGACAGGCCCTTGAGGATTTTGGTCTTCGCCATTTTAAGAGTGATTTAGTTCTAGAGAAGGAAATTGCAGATAGTATGGATGCCTTTATTAAAAATAGGAAAAGTCCTGCCTACGAAGTTTTTAAAAGTAATTTTCCCTCCTGGCAAACCAACGATACTCTTGCTCGTATTGAACGCATCATTGAGAACCGTTATGCCGCAACGTTTGACCCTTATATAGACGGGCTGCGCTTTGATATTCTCAAGGACCTCTTCTTTGATAGAAATGTTTTCTATAAAGGAAAAACTGAGCTTTTCTTGGGTCTGGCTCCAACCTTCAAGGGAGAAAAATCTTGTTTGCAGCTTTGGAGAACCCTTGCCAAAAATCGTATCTGGATGAGCCAGATTGCCCTTACTCGCATGAAGAGTTGTCTCGTTAAGACATCTCCCCAAAAATATAATGAATTTTTAAAAGTTTATGGTGTTTCTCAAGATGAATTTGCCCTCCTTGGTCAAACACAATTGAATTACCAACGTCTATATATGGGACTTAAAGAGAGGCGTATCTGCTTACTCGCTCTTACTTACCCTCAGCAAGGGCCAAAAACATTAAGAAACTATTTTAGAGGTGTGGAAGATACAAATTACCTAGTTCTTGGGAATATGGAAGATGTTTTTTCGAAGGAGATTAATGAGTTGGGATCGAAGAGTGTTTTTACTGACCTTTTTGCCAGGGACTTTGGTCATATGAGTGAATATGGGCATAAACTATTTGCCAAAAAAGTGCGAATTTATCTTCAAAAGGTTAAGGAAAAGTGTTTATTGTAAGACCGAGTATTTCTATTAAATCATGAGAGTTAAAACGATACTGGAGTTAGAGACCTAAATGTAGTCTTTGCAAAACCATTCGGTTGAGTGGATGTCAAATTTAGGAAGGCGAACAAAAGACTTGTACTTTTTTTCGACTGGGAAGGCACGATCAATTTTTACTCGATAATTTCCAGTTGTAAAAGTGAGAACTCGTCCTTCATATTTCTTAATAAGATTTAGTTTTCTAAAGAAGGTAAGGTTTTTTCCATCAATATCATTGTAGGGAACCTCTACTTCATAAAATGTATTTGAGCCTAGGCGAGATTCTACGATAAATAGTTCTTCGATCTTTATGACACGGGCAAAGTTCTTGCAGTGAAAAAGACGCTCTCTCTTTGGATTAAGTCCAGCAAATGAGGTAGTTGAAAGTAATAGGATGAGAGTCATGACCATTGATTTTTTCATGAATTAATTTTATTCAATGTATTCTGAGAAGTCTACGGTTTTGGTAATTTTAGCTAACCAGTTATTTTACTTTTCTTGGGTCCCTTGGGGCAGGATTATATCCTCAAAGCTACGTTCGTTTTCTGGCGCTATTAGACGTGCAGGTGCCTCTAGAATGCTTCGATCTGCAACCTTGTTTAAGCATGCAACGTCCCTCTCAGATAAAGAGGCAAACCCATTAGCATCAATTGATCTAAAACTTCTGGTCATTACCGAATAGGGATCCAATTCGCTTCCGACTTGGGTTACGGCCGCAATATCAATATCTGCTCCCGTCATGTCTTCATCCCAATATTCAGAATGATGAAATCCCAACAGATGCATAACTTCATGTAAGGCCACCCAGCTCATTTGCCTACGATCGTTAAAGGTCCTAATTCTTGCTGGTAGTGGTGTACTACTCATGTCGGGCCTTTGGCCGCCAGGCCACTGTTGATCCAAACTGTTAAGATCCACATTGACTTCGTCTTTTGCTGATCGAGGACCAATACTTGCGGCCATTGCTCCACTGCCTTGTGTTCCATTAATATCAATTCTTATCATAGAAGGAGGTGCCTGACCTAACGGGGGACAAATGGCGAAGCCTGATAGATTTAGATTTGTTCTGGCATTTATTTGGCGCTCAAGAGTTTCTTTAATGACTTGTATATTTCTTTGAAACATCTGTCTGTATTCTAAATCTAGTGGGTTCTCAACGCCCATCATGTTCACTGCTGTTGCTGGTGCAAAGCAAACCTCAATATTGTTGGAAGGCCAAAATGGTGAGTTACCTGATTTATTTTGAGACTGCCAAATACAGGCACTGCTAGTAGGAATCCAACTAATTAAAAATAAGAATTTGAATACGGTCGTTACTTTCATATTTAGTATTATCGGTATTATTAAGATAAATAATAAAGAAAATATATTATTTTAGTCGGGTTATGAGATTAAGTATTATTATCAAAAGAGTGTTCCGATATAGAATACTCTTATGAAAAATATAATCTTTATTATTTTGGGTGTAATTATTGGTGTTATTGGCACTCTTTTCTTTAACAATAATAAAACAGTTATTGAAAAAGTTACTGTGGAGAAAATTGTCGAAATACCTTTAGAGAGTAATTCGCCATTAAATGATTTAGACTCGATAGACTTGAAAAAGGCAGAGGAAGTTTATGGGAAGGCCTTTAATTTGTTTTTGGTTAGTTTGGGCCTAAAATTAAGTTCAAATAAAAGAGAGGAATTACAAATCCTTCTAAAAAAACCAGAAAATTACATTCCAGAGAGAGGAGACAGTGAAGGTCAAGTTTACATACCTCGAGAAATCGACTTTAAACCATCAAATTGGTTTAAAGAGTTTGTCCAAAGAGAGAAAGCAGACCTCAAAAATATGGAAGACGATAAGCTTTTAAGAGAGGTTCAAGACTTTATGCTTAATGACCCTGCTCTCTTTTATTCGCGCTCTACCTATATTCAAGATTATTCTGAAATTAAGAAGATTATGGGGGAGTACTCCGGAGTACTTTATCGCATAGCTGGTAATAATAAAGGAAGAGTTGATCAAGTTTATATGAACGTGAACTTCAGTTTGAAAGAAGAGGACCTTATTGAGGGCAGCTTTACACTTAAATTATCAAATGATGGAGATGTCTATTCAAATTCTCGTGGGGATGGCGGTAATGGAAATATTAGGTTCAAAGATACGAGCATTCTAATTGAAGCAGGGCCTAATCGTTTTTTGCACTTCAGAGGGAGTAAAATTGACGTTGCCAATTTTTATGAAGATGGAAAACTCGCAGGTTTTGTTCGTTTTCGAAAATAGACACCTTAATAAGTGGCATTTAGTACGATGGAAGCCGTGTGAGCGCTATTATCAAAGGTAACCAGATTTGATTCAATGTCTTCAATTTTGTAAATAAAGGCCGTACTAAAAAATCTCGGAAAATTTTTGATAAGTCTTAAACCAATTGTCTTATTCTTTTCTCTTCCTCTCGTTGGGAATAGTTGATCCTCGGCGAGTGAATACTCTAACCAAGTATTCGCCTTAAAACTACTGAGCTTTGATACAAAGAAATAATCGAGCTTTGCCCCATAGAGCAAAATATTCTTATCAGAACCTTTTCTTTCTCTTTTAGACCAATTTAAAGTCATATTTATAAAATTCTTATTACGGATATTTAAAATTTCACTAAGCGATGCTTGCAGGATTCGACCATCACCAAGCCTTCCCGAACGATAGGTTCGGTAAGTAATATCAAATTTAGAAGTAATTTTTTGAGGACTAATAATGATCTTAGAAAAACCAAAACTTTTGTCCCACAGATACCTTTCATGGGACTTTGTTGTCTGGTCAAAGCGAAATTGAGAAGAAAAGTCTGCATAAAAATATGTTTGGATGAGGTAGTCTTTCACTCTACCGATGGCCCCAATATCAATTCCATGAATATATTTGTAATTATCCAATTCTCTTACTTGGGATATCTGATCTCTGAGGTGATTCTTCTTTTGTATTCCAAACTTAGGCCTTACAAAGATTTTATTCCATAAGGTCTTTTTATAAAGGGCAGAGAAATAAAACTCATTATGAAAAGTGGGTACTCTAACTACCTCATTAACTTGATCGTATACACGAAAGCGTTGAACATCCGACCAAGAAAAATCATTCTTAAAGGTTAGCTCAAGTTCTGAAACTAGTGGGAACTTCTTTAATGTAGAGCCAACTTTATCAAGGACACCATGGTAGAGATAACTATTCATATTATCTGCGATCATATTAAGAGAGCTTAGACCTTTATCACTAATATAGTCGGTAGTCTTTTTAACAATATCATATACTGCCACCACTGATTTTTTTCCATATTACCTGCAAATCGAACTGGAGCACCTACAGCTTTGCCAACAACACCCGTATTGTCTTCAAGTGCCTGGCCCAAGGCACCAGCGCCGTCAATTAACTTACTTCCAAATTCACCAGACTTTGTAATGGCACTGTCTGCAAAATCCACTGTTTTATTTGCCACATATTTAACTCCGTCTTGGATTAAGGACGCAGCAGAAGTAAATCCTTTTAGTGGGTGTAAAATTAGACCTAGAGGAGGGACATATTCGCCTGTCTCAGGGTCAATCCCACCAAAGGTCTGTGGTACTTCAAAAACACCACTGTTAGAATCGTATTTCGCCGTTGCCGGTGGTTCAATATAAATTCCGGTGTTTAGGTCAACGTAACCACCGGCCCGAATTCCTTGTTTTCTAGCAATTTCACTCTCTAATATTTGGCCATGACCATTTCCTAGTAATTCTTTTGGCACCTGTTGGCCTTCTTTCTTTTTTGAGGCCAATAATTCTTTTGGAATTATGATGTCACCTTTTTTAGATACTCGTTTTTTCAATCTAGTTTTAAGGTTGTTATTTTCCTTGAGCAGTTGAAATTGGCGTGGGGACATCTTCGTGGGACTACTAACGTAATCTATTTTTGTAAAAGTACTTGAAAATTCACCGGGTTTTAAAGCAACGGAGTCTTTAGAATAAGACCTTCCATCTTTGATCGCTGTGGAAAAGCGAACATCACCTGAGTAGCCAATGGCCGTAGTTGTTTCATTTAATTGGTTATAGACGATACTGAACTCTGTTCCTCTAATGGCAAGACTTGCAGTTTTTGTTTTTATTTGGAGTTTTTCTTTATCGGACATATTTTTACCAAACTTAGCTCGTATGTGTCCCTTGAGAAGACCGACAATTTTCTTTTCTCCACTTTTTATATTATTTAAGATGATTGAACTTTTGGGGCCTATGGATAATGAGGTGCCTTTTTCAAAACTGACCTGCACGAAACTTCTATCTTTTGTTACAATTTTTTGGCCAGAAAAAACTTTTTGGTGAGTCTTTAAAGGTACTAGGTCTTTTTCCAGTTCATTTCCATTTGTGACAATAAAGGCCTTTCCTCTGAGCTTTTGTATAACACCATAGTCTGACAATACTGATCTTGAAAAAAGCGAAACAATAATGAGAAAAGTCATTATTTTCATAACATCCTTACCTTAAGTTTTTGGTGATCTAAGTGCTCTTATAATTCATTTAATTATAAACGAATTGTAAAATTAATATTAAATAGTTCTGAATAGGACCATTTAACTAAAGTAGTATCTATTTTTCTTAATGGATTATTACTAATTTTGAAGATAATCAGATTTTGACTAAAAAAAACGAGTAAACTTAGTTTTGATAAATTATTTGATAGGAGAGGTTGTGTATTCGCTTGAACCCTGTAGATTATGCACAAGATAAGGTATTGGTGATAAGGGGCCTTGGGAGACCCCTTATTGACTATTTATTCAGTTCGTAACTGCGTTTTTGAAACATTCCTACAATGAGTAAGAAGACAACCGCGCCAATTACTGAAGTTGCAATTTCACCCCAAACACTATTGACGGTTATATCCATTAATTGGAATATATATCCACCTACAAAAGCACCGATGACCCCAACGACCAGGTCCATCATTACCCCTAGACCTTTTCCGCCAATAAGGTTACTCGCGATCCAGCCTGATAAGAGACCAATTACTAAAAATATTACAATGTTCATCATTACTACTCCGTTGTTAAATTATTTTCATAAGAAAATTATGATTTCTTAAGCAGAATTTATAATATTAGTAGTGCCTCAAACAATGACCTTAAGAAAAAAAATATTTGATTTTTATCACCGTTCCTATTAAAAAAATCTCTAAAAAGAATGGTTCCAAAAAGTAAGCTTTTTTTGTAATCAAGAGGTTTCGGAAAATCATAGAAATAGCTGAGATTTAACAGATAGAGGAATTCTTCTTAAAATGTGAGGTATTTAGTTCTAGCATAGGGAAAGTTGTTAACCTAAAGGAGAACGATAATGCTTGAAAAAATACTTGTTATCACTAACTTCGAATCCACTATAGAGAAATTCAATGAAGATTTTTCTGATAGTTATACTATCTCATATGCTATAAACGAGGTAGATGCTATCGCGAATTTTTCAAAAGACTTTTTTGATTATATTTTTATTGACCTTGATTATATTAAGAATTATCAGAAGATCCATTTGACTAAAGAGCGCTTTAATCAAATCGTCTCTCCTTTACAACAAAATTTTCCCTTTTCCAAAAAAATCATTATGGCCAATCGTGAAGATACGCAAGATTGTATCTTGGCCATAAAACTAGGTATCGATAGTTATGTTAATTATCCACTTGTGAAAGAAGAGATTAAGTATGTAATAGATGCTATTTTGGAAAAAGTTAAATCGGATGCCGTTCTTGATTATCTAGAGGAAAAGTCTTTTAGTTATGATCCCGATTATTTATTGCAATCCCGGTCCCCTGAAATGCAAGACGTCGTCGAGAGAGTAAGGTCTGTTGCTAAAACTAATACAACGGTTCTCATTACAGGGGAGTCAGGCACAGGCAAGACTATTTTGGCGCGTATCATTCATCACTTGAGTTCTCGTAAAGATAAAAAATTTATAAGCGTTCATTGCGGTACTTTGCCAGAGAGTCTTGTTGAGAGTGAACTCTTCGGTCATGAAAAAGGATCTTTCACAGGGGCGATAAAGAGAAAGTTAGGTAAATTCGAACTCGCTGATGGCGGGACTATCTTCCTAGATGAAATAGGCACTCTTTCTGAAACAACCCAAATAAAACTACTTCAAGTCCTTCAAGAACGCTACATCCAAAGAGTTGGCGGGGAAAACACTATTAATGTTGACCTAAGGATTATTGCGGCGACAAATAGTGATTTAGAAGCACGCGTCCAAGATGGGACGTTTAGAGAAGATCTTTATTTTCGTTTAAATGTCTTTCAAATTGAAATGCCACCATTAAGGAAACGAAATGAAGATATTGGAAAAATTTCTAATGAAATATTAGCAAGATTTAATCACTTATATGGAAAAGGTATTGTATCTATAGATGATCAGGTGCTAAATGCATTTAAATATTACAAGTGGCCTGGAAATATTAGGGAACTAGAAAATCTCTTGGAAAGGGCGTATGTATTAGAGAAGAAAAAAATAATAACACTGGATAACTTTCCTTCCAATATTTTTAATCCAACGGCACCTTCGAGTGATCGTAAATCTAAATTTCCTACATTAAATTTGAATAAGGCAAGAAAGAGTGTACTCGAAGCTTTTGAAAAAGATTATCTTCGGGATCTTTTGACAAAGTCGCATGGAGAACTTAAAGAAGCTGCTGAGATTTCTGGTGTTAGTACTAGGCAACTTCATAAGTTCATTGCCAAACATCATATCAATAGAAAGGAGTTCAAAAGGCCAAGCGTTCATTAATTTGAATGGATATAATACTGGGAAGGACTAACATGGGTTAGCCTCCCAGAAATATAGATTAAGACTTTTTCTTACTATCGCAACAAGCTTTCTTACCCTTCTTTAAATCACACTTTTTGCCTTCTTTGTGATCATGCTTTCCATGGTGCTTGTGCTCTTTCTTACTCATTTTGCACTGCTTACCTGAGCATTCATGATGCTTCTTGTGAGCACAGCCAAAGCCAAAAGAAAGTGTCGTTGCCATAAATAGTATGGCCAAAATGTTTTTCATAATTTCTCCTAAAAGCGGACCCCGATAGAGGCCTTTGAGTTAATAATATTAGTTGTTTGTTCGTCAGTATCTGCGAAGGATTCATTTTGGGCCAGGGCCTCAATTGAGAATTCAAAAACAAGAGAGTAGCGGGCGGCGACTTGATTGATATATCCAAGTTTGACTATAGGCATGGCCAGGGTAGTACCCGTTGAAACACTCTCGTCAATAGTAGTGTTAGATATGCCATAAGCAATGCCGATACCTATGTAGGCATTATTATCTGTTTGGTAAAAATTAGGAAAATGATAAAGAAGCTCAGCAGTTAACATGTATCTATTAGAAGGAATATCTAGAGCTGGCTCTTGAATGGTCGTATTTTCTCTATCAAGCCTAAGACCGACACCCCATTCCCAATGGACAGTAAAATGATTGCTGTAAATCATCTCTAATTGGTAGCCAATGCGATCAGCTGTTTTATTTTCTTCAGTGCCACTAATATTTTCATCGACACCTGAAACAGACTCACTCATGGCCAAAGAGTAATTCCCCTTTAATGTCCAATGGTAGGACTCCTTAAAGACTAACTCTTCTTTGGGGGCGAGTTGCAGTTTTGGGATTTCAGTCCAAATATTTTCAATATTGTTTGTGTAGGTAATATAATTACCTTTTTCAAAAGGGACAGCTCCGCGATTGTCTTTTAGGCGCCACAAGGAAAAGAAGCGATTCACTTCTATTACGACGGCAGTAAAACTTGAGTTCTTTGTTGAAAAGAGGGATTGTTGGCCCGTTGAGATACCGTCTTGCGCACCTTTTCTTATAACAAAGCTTTTTCCCGAAGTTGAGACGGACTGAATTAAAATAAGTTCGTCGTCAGCTAAAACCTTTGACGAATTAAAGCTTAAGAATAGACCTAAGAAAATTAATAAACGGATCACCATACCATTATTGTATTCTAAAGAGAGAAAAGAGCGAGAGGTAATATCCTCCGGCTTGATATGAAGCCTTTTATTCGTACAATAATAGTCAGATAGTTTACAAAGAGTTTTATCCCCATGTTTAGAGACCCTAACCCTGATAATTTGCCTATCGATCCTAAAGAAAAGTCCAAGCGGCGATTTGCGCTCCTTGTTCTTTTCATTGTCATCATTGGAGGGGCCGTTATTTTTTTCATCCTCAATATGCGACAAGCAAGGCAGGTTGTTAAAGACTTGGTCCAGGAAAGTAGCGCTGTAGTGGAAAAAGGGGGGCCTGAAAAAGAGATAAAATTAGAAGAGAGAAAACCACAACAAACTCCAAGGCTACCAGCACGTAATCATAAAGGTCTTGTTCCTTCTAAAAGAGATCAACCCATTGGTAGAAGAGGTCAAAACCCACATTCTTACGCTCTAAAGCGGCCGCTTAAATATCGTGGGCAGTTTCAAGAAGTTCAAGGTCAGACCTATGCCGAGATAGAAAATATCATCGCTATTCCTCTTGAACAAAGGGATCAGTATGGGATTGATGATATTATTGCGGAGAAAAATAACCGGCTTCTTATTTATACAGACGGTGTTGATCGTCCATTGGGATCGATGGGAGTTGTTCATAATATTAGAACAAAAAGACTTGGTCTTTTAACAGGAACTCTTAAAATCACTTTTTCTGAGAGTGAAGAATTCGACGAACGGGGCCAGCATATTCGTGAGCCCTTTGTTGAGAAGAGAACCTTTCCGGCCATTAGGCTATCTCTAATTGAGCCAAAAAACGCTTTGAACCTCATTGAGCTTCAGAGTGAGAAAACTTATTGGCAGGGTCTCTCGGGGATAAAATCGGTCGAAATTGAAATTATAGAGACAAATCGCCAGGTCAAATAGGGTAACTAACCGAAAATCCAATTAAAGCTAAATGATTTCGCTAATTTTCCGATAAGTTAACTCGGGTAAGTTCTTCCTTACCCTATAATTTAAGTTAACAGCACTCTTAAATGGTGGGGAAAATTGTATTTAGTGATCTCTAAAAAATTAGTCTTAAGAAATATGGGCCTTATTGTCTCTATGGTTTTCTTTGGCTTTTCTTGTGTTGAGGGACCTAAAAGTTCTACTTCCAAAAACGAAGTACCCCAAAGTTCTACTTCTGACTCCACGCCTACTCAAGTTAATTCACCTCAAGTTTTAATTAGCGGAATTCCCGATAGTCAGGCCCTGCAAGGTGTTCCTTATTCTTTTACTCCGAGCTCTATTGCTAGTGGCGTAATTGTTTCGGGAGTCAATCTTCCAAGTTGGATGAATCTCAATGGCACAACAGGACAGATCACAGGCTTTCCCACGGAAGCAGGAATTTTTAACAATATTAGTTTGTATGCCATTCAAGGTGGAACCTTTACAGAAATTGGGCCTTTTAGTTTAGTTGTGACAGGAGACCCTCTCTTTGGAAATCAGTGGCACCTCTTAAACACTGGTCAAAAAAACTTTGCGACGAATGCGGGTGTTGCCGGTAATGATCTCAACCTCGGTGATGCCTACAACGACAACTTAACTGGTGTTGGGGTCTCTATTGCTGTCAGTGATAGCGGACTTGATCTCAATCATGAAGACATTGATGATAATCTTTATGACTACCATAAGAATTATTTCTTAAGCAGTCCCTTTCTTGGATCGCCCCAACCGCGCACAAGAGAAGGGGATCACGGTACGAGTGTGGCAGGAATAATTGCGGCAGA
This sequence comes from Bacteriovoracaceae bacterium, assembly GCA_017858255.1. Taxonomy (GTDB): domain Bacteria; phylum Bdellovibrionota; class Bacteriovoracia; order Bacteriovoracales; family Bacteriovoracaceae. The sequence continues at coordinate 15,945 of JAFMBV010000048.1, read as the reverse complement.
AGGTTGGAATAGTATTGGTGGGCGGGGAGTGGCTCCTGGGGCCGTTGTTGCGGGCTTTCGTTATGTTGGCTCTCTTGGAGACACTGAACGTGTACTTGATCAAGCTCAAGGTCCTTACAATCTTTTTAATTATAGTTATGGTTATAGCTTTGCCAATTACGCTTTCCCTTGGGATGGCACTTATCAAGATCAGCTTCTTGAAGGCTACATAAATGGTCGTGAAGGTAAGGGCCAAGTCTATGTTAAGTCGGCCGGTAACTCTTATCGTGAGTGTGACTTTTATGATTCAAGTTATTACACGATTGAAGATGTCGGTATTTGCTTTTCCCACAACACTAATGCTGATTCTGATAATGTAACGATTCCTATGATTGTCGTGGGTGCCCTGAATGCCAGTGGCAACAGGTCCAGCTATTCTTCTGTAGGTTCCAACCTGTGGGTTTCGGCCTTTGGGGGCGAGTATGGAGCTGATGATCCTGCAATTTTAACAATTGATCAGGTAGGGTGTGCCAATGGCTACTCTCGTACTGCTGCTACAGGAACTGATTTCACCAAGGGGCTTGATGCTACCAATAGTGATTGTGACTATACTCATACTTTTAATGGAACTTCATCATCTGCGCCAATGGTAACTGGTTTAGTGGCCTTAATGGTTGAGGCCAATCCAACCCTTACGGCCAGAGATCTTAAGCATATCTTGGCGGTAACGGCGGATGCAGTAACAGACAATAACTTTTCAAACACACCTCCTCATGAAAATGGTGACTTCTTTGCACTCGCAGGTCACACCTATGAGCAGGGATATGTCGTTAACAGTGCAGGCTTTAGCTACCACAACTGGTTTGGTTTTGGCGTTGTGAATGGTGATGCGGCCGTGGCGATGGCAAAAACCTATACTTCTACTTGGGGTGCCCTTACTCATCTTAATAAGGATTTTGATAGCACAAGTTTTCGTGTGTCTCCCAATCAATCGATTCCAGATGCATCGTCTTCAGGTCTTCAGAGTTTTATTTTTATTAATCAAACACTGTCCATTGAGGCCGTGCAAATAAAAATAAATATCACTCACGGTAGACCAGGTGATGTGGGAATAGAGCTCACAAGTCCTTCCGGAACAAAAAGTATTCTCATGAATATTAATAATTCTTTCTTAATCCCTGATGATAGTGGTGGATCACATGCGTGGGTGGCAGATCTTACTGACTTTGTTTTGGCCTCAAATGCCTTCTATGGAGAAAGCTCTCGTGGTGTTTGGACTTTAAAAATTATTGATGGGTTAGGGGCAGCTACCGGAACAGAATACGATGACGTTTCTTCTCAGACAGGCACTCTTGTGTCATGGGATATCAATATTAGCGGCCACTAAGATGCTCTTTCTTTAAATCTAGAAGTAACAATTTATGATGTTCATTCATCGGAGACGCCTTGATATGCAATTCATATTCGTCGCTATAATAGGGTCCATAACGATAGTAAGAAATCTGGTAAAGCGATTTATCCTGAGCAAGGTTGGCCTTTCTCTCCATCTCTCTTAAAGGTGCCTGCTCCTCGGCCAAGAAGGCAAAGTACTCACTATTTTTCTCATATCCTAAATGCCTATAAGCACAACTTAGCTCTCTCATTTGATCAATACTTCCTAGGAAACTAAGTCGACGCATATCTTTAAGAGTGAGTTGTTTTTTCTCTTCTTCAAATGGAGCTAGGTTCTTAATAGTCTCACATTTCACAACGTCCTGTTCATTCTTAAACTGATAAGTGATTTCAAGATAGATTTTTTCTTGAATACACTCTAGATCTTCATGGCACTCTTCATAGATTCTTTTGGCCACTCTAAATAGCTTATATCCATTAAGCAGACCTGGCATTTCTGTTAAACCCAACTTATTTTCAACAGACTTAAAGGCAGTTTTTTTGATTAAATGAATGGTCTGGTCCCTATTAAGAGAGGGGAGGAAACTTAGAATATTGATGACGGTTCCTGCAACCAGTGGAGTAGCGCCACTTGTTGCACCAAAGAGGTGTTCTTTTCCATAACCATTGATGGTGGCAAGCTCCTCATTAGCGGGGGCCAGGACCACTAGCTTGGCATCATTTTGAGTTTCATAACTTGTAAGACCTGATGGGGCAAAGGAGCCGATCATAATGGCCTTTGATTCCTTTTCAAGAATTCTAACTGGCGTAGGGTAATCATTCCCTGCCGCTAAGAACCATAGGATATTTTGTTGATCGGCCTTTTCTACAATTTCAGGAATTTTTGGATCACTCCAACCGAGAGAGTTGGTAATGACCTTAGGGAATCTGTTGTCTCTCTCAAACCTGCGCCACATAGAACCATACATTCCTTGAAAATTTACGCGGGTTAAATTCATAAGAGAGACTTGATCACTTACCCGATATTCACTTGGTCCTGTTAACAGATTGGCAACAGATGTACCGTGATTGGCGCGCATGAAGCGCTTACCATTCATTTGCCTTGGTACTGGGATTTCTTCGGTTAAGGTGATGTGGTCTTTTTCAAAACCAAGATCAACTATTGATAATGGTACTTTTAAAGTGTGATTAAATTGTTGGTTCCACTCTTCTAATTCTTCTCGCACTAAATCCGAACCAATATATTCTTGTGCCCATAAGCGAGTAACTTTTTCATCTAATATAAGAGGGACAGGTGTGGGTTCTAATTGCTGGGCGTAGGGACCCATAAAAGTGCTTATAAAAAGGAGAGTAATCCAAGTTTTCATAACTCATTTTATAAGGTTATGAAGAGACTTTGGAGATCATTGTAAAAGTTCCCATTGGGTCGCTAAAGTTTGGTCAGGTCGAAATTTTTAGAGAAATTTATCACCATATCAAAACATTTTTTAATAGAGGGCCTAAAAATTTGGCGTCTCTAACCCTCCTTTCAATCGTGTGTTTGGCCTCTTTGCTATTTAGTTTGAATGATTCTAGAGACTTAAGCCTTTAGTGGGGTTTGCACGTCGGTTTATAGGGGAAAATAGTATCTGACAAAGGCATTCAAGTGAAATGTCCTCAAAAAGTCTTCTTAAATCTCGATAAGGGTAGTGGAGATATATTAGTGAAATGGCGAAAAAACCAAAATTTTAGTTATCAACTTGTGAGAGGTTGGTTACAAGAATTAAAAAGAGGGTCCACTCAGTTGGGACTGTTTCTTTTAATTTTTCTCGTCGGCTGTGTTGCAGGTGAGGGCGGAAAGAAGTCCGCTAGCTGTGGTTCAGGTCAAGCCTTTGATAGTATCTCTCGTAAATGCCAAGGCGCTATTGTTCTTCCCGGACCACCGACAGGGACTTTATCTTCGCTTTCACTTTTAGAAGATTCAGGTACCAATGCCGTTGAATTACGTTATAGTGACGCAGACAATGACCTCGCTTCCGCATGTAGTGTAAGTTCAAGTGCTCCAGGAATAATTAAATATCTTACCACGCAGGGGCTTCGTTTAAAAAGTGAAGCCAATATTGAAGATCCCCATAATACTATTATCTCCTTTTCTTCTGGTGGCGCCTTAGCTGTTACTCCCGTAACGTTAGTTCCCAGCATAAGAGAAATCCAAGTTGTTCTTGGGCCAGCGTCCACTTCTGTCTCTGTCGCCAATGCGTTGAATGGAAATGCTACTATTCAGACATGGGTTGACGCTTCTCCTATTGCAAACCAAGTGATGGTGGCCGACTCTACTCCAAGAGCTCTGACGGAACTTGAATGTTCTTGTTTTGGTGGAAAATGTCAGACCGTTATTGAGCCTGTTTTAAATTACTTTGGTACCACGGAATTTAATTATTCCATTACAGATAAAGATGGAACTTCTTCATCTAGAAACGTTAAATTAAATATCACCAGTGTTAACGATGATCCTATTTTAACTCTTTTTACACCGGCGACTTTTATCGCCGCTACTGAGCTTCTCGATACCGCTTCAACGAGCACCTATTCAGCTTCAGGCAACTTACTCAGTAACTTTATATTGAGCGTAAGTGATGTGGAGGATACTCTTTCTAGTTCATTCTCTTTTCAACTAGTGACTCCTCCAATTCATGGAACCGCAACTCTCGATATCTTTGGTAATTTCACCTATCGCACAACGGCCCATCAAGTAAGCGATTCATTTGAAGTGAGAGTCTTTGATTCTAGTGGTGGAGTGAGTGCGTCTGTAACTGTTCCCATTACAATTGCGACTGTTAATGATCCTCCTGTAGGAACCTTAACAAGTATCAGTGCTATTAATGAAGAGGCCTCTTCGGGGGTAATTACTCTCACTTATACAGATGAAGAAAGCAATAATATTTCAAAATGTGTGATCACCTCCATTTCTAAAGTTTATCCTGACGGGGGATGCTCTTGTGCGGCCAATGTTTGTACTGTTACTGTGAGAGGAATTCCTGGTCAAAATGGTACGGGAAGTTTTGGTTATAAAATTTATGATGATACTTCTCCAAATCCTCCACAGGAAACAACGGCCTCTTTTACGATAACTTCCATTGCAGATGACCCGATCGTCTTTCCAACCGTTGCGACAACTGTATCGATTCAAAATTTAGAAAGTGATACTTTTGAACCACTAAGTTATAACTTCGTTTTAGACGGTGCTGCAGATGATGATGGGCACTCTATACTTAGTTATACTTTATCCACGGCACCAGTAAATGGAACCATTTCAGGTTGTCTCGGCCAGGGCTCAAGTGGTCTTAATTGTACTTATACTCCGCTTGACGGAAACCTTGCCGACACCACTTCCTTAGATGCCACCATACCTTCTCTTAATATGGCACAGGTGGCGACAGATACTGGAACTTTCTATGCGACGACTCTTGGAGATAGTTATGATGGTCTCCAAATTGAGCTAGTTAATATCAGAAATACTGATGAAGCGATTAACACCTTATTTGGTGCTAATGCCATGGCCTATAACGATGGTAATAACGTCGTTATTCTTTTCCAGAGCTCTCTCACTCAGGGCTCTGATATCGTCACGGCGATTGCGGCCAATAGTAATGTTTCAAAGCTTGTTGGATTTGATCCTACTATTGGGGTTCAGACAACTACCGGAACAATCAGTCTTGCCTCCGGTGCTACGACAATTGATAAATTTACTTTTCAAGCACTAGACTCTAGTGGCGCTACAAGCACCAAAACAGTTCATGTATCGATTATTCCAACAAATGACCGTCCCACTCTTTGTGAGTATTCAAGCTATGCTGATACTACGATATGTGGTCTTAACGGATGTATTTCAGACGCTCTTCCTACAAATATTACACCAGATGTTGATGGGCTAACATTTTATAGCAAACTCTCTGGTGCTTGTTACAACAGTTCAGGAGGCGCATGGCTTCCGGTAGAGAGCTCTATTAAAGATCGCTCTATCAATGAACTTGATCCCATTGTCATAGATGATATTCGAATTGATGAGGGTGGTGGCGCTTCAGAAGATTCTGAGACTTTAACGATTACCAATGTAGATAGTAGTGATGAAAATCTCATTCCACTTGGAAATATTGAGTTCTTCTATGGCAGCAGCTTAACTTCCATCGGTAAAGGAAATGGCGCTTTCCCACTGGCCGTCGGTGATGGTGGAACCTCTGCAGATTTAAATAAAATGCGCTTGATCATTATTCCTCAAACGATCAACCCTCCAGTTGATGAAAAAACTTCTACAATCGAAATTACAGTTGCTGACTCAACAGGAAAGAGTACTGAAGTTACCTTTGTTGTTACGGTTAAAAAAGTATCTGCCACTCATGGTGGGTGGGCCAACTTTAAGGCCACTGGACCTAAGGTCGATTCATTAGGTCTTGTAAACGAGCCCCGTACTGTATGTCCTTATAGTCTTGATATGTGTGAGACTGGCCAAAAGTGTTTAGGAACGGCCAGTCCTGCTAATAATACTGCAGCTGATCCTGATCATGAAGATGCCATCTTTATGCAAGAAACTTCTGGCGTCGTAACTTGTTACCGCATGAAAAGAAATCTATTTCAAAATATTTCCTATGTTGGAAAAACTTCAAATAATGTGACCATTGAATACACGGATGGTGCAACTGCTGGTGCGGCCAATGTTTCCGTAAGTGGTAATGCTATAACAGTGCAAATTGAAGATGATGTGACGACGACAGACACCATTATTTCTCAAATCGAAGGAACTGCCGCCGCTCATGCTCTTGTTAAAGCCATTAATCTAAAAATTGGTGAGACTCAGGATACTCAAACAGCTACGGCGATTGCACCACTCTCAAATGCTTCTTGGGAGTCATTTGAGACTTACTGTAATGCTACACCTGTTGCCTTAGAGAATGGTTGTGACAATAGTTCTCGTCTGTCTTGTATAGGAAAAACCTCGCCAATTGGTGTCGTCACTCCTAGTAATAAAGACAGTAGATTTTGGGATGAACAAAGAAATGTTTGTTACCGCTCCACTGGGGCCACCAGTGCTGATTGGGAAACTTATGATGCTCCATCAGAGATCGAACTTACTTGGAATCAATTCAGTGTCAATGGTTCGGCATCTGTTAGTGAGTATAGAGTTTTTAGAAGACTCGCCAATGAAGAATTTGATTTTTCTAAACCTATAAATCGCGACACAATTTCCGGTAGTACCTCAACCTTCACTTTCACTGACAATGCAGCAAATAGTGTGGTTCCACCAAGCCCGGGTACCGTTTATTATTATGTCGTCAGACCTGTGGTTAATAATATCCTAACTTCTACTGCAGCTGAAACAGGAACCAATGCCAATGGACTCGTTCGTATCATGGCACCTCCAAAGAATATGGCCTTTGCTCACCGTTGGATGATTAATAAGCGAATTTGTTCTCTAATGAATCGAACATCTGATAGCACTAATAATTATCGTTGTTCTTACAAAGGCGCAGGTGATATTACGGCCAACGGTAGTCAATTCTATGATTATGGAAAAGACTTACTCGTAGATCGTTTTGAAGCTGGTTGTGCTTTTTCACCAGCACCAAATTGTCCGGGAACATTTGATAATTCATGCGTTGGTGTCTCAAATCCGACATCAGCTGGAATTACTGCCACTGCAAATCTTATGTATTATTCTCGTGGTGAAGGAAAGTGTTATAAGGCCGCCAATGATGGATCGGGTTGGGTAGAGTTTGAATCTGTTACCCTTTCAGAATACTTCACCAATGTTGAACCTAATACCGTTAATTTAGTCGCCAGTAACCCACAGTTTGATTCCAATAATGATAAGCTCTATCATCGGGCCTCTTTGCCACCTCTTACTAACGTGACTCAGCTTAGGGCCAACCAATTTTGTACAGGTCTAGAAGATATTGATTCAACTGAACTCCTAGGCATCCAGACGGACATTAGTCATCGTTTGCCTGGACGAAAAGATCAAGTCGCCTATTCTCAGTGGGATGATGATGATTTTACAGACTCACAAATTGCTACAACTGAGACAGGTTTAAGTTTAAATTCATCAAGTAAATGTAACTCTTCTGGGGCCTCTGGACTTGAAGATGGTTATGTAGATTTTGATAAGCCCGACAGTAATGACTTCTACTCATTACCAGGTACCGCTGCTTCAAATATTCGCTCTATAACCACTGGTTCTAATGAAACGGCGACTTGTACCAGCGCCTTTGGTGTTCAAGACACTGTAGGGAACGTTGCAGAGTGGACGACAAATGGTTTTCACTGTCCTCTTTTGAGCCAATGCTTTACGAGTGAAAGTATTGTTATTCAAGGAGTGGAGTTTATTAAAAAGCGACCACTCACTGATGCTGTTGGTATTCTTATCAATAATGCCGGCGGGGCACCCGTTTCCGTGGCGTCAGGTGGTGGGATTTCAACCATTACAATTGATATAAATTCAGGGACAGACACTCCTGATGAAGTCGTAGCTGCTGTTAATGGATTTGCTGCTGCTAGTGCTCTTGTAACTGCTAGAGTCGTTACCGATGATGGCACCACACCTATGGGGCCTTTTGGAAATACTGTCTTCATAGGCCTTGAAATTCCTGGAACAGATGATACCGATTTTATTTCTTCCGACACCACTGATGACTATGGAATTTGGAGTCTTGATGGTCTAAGAGGACCCTGCGTAGACTCTGACTCTGATGAAATTTGTGATGCTAATATTAGTTCTTGGGCCATTGAGGATGAGCGCTTTAGTGCTGGTCGCTTTATGACGCCAATGGGTCTTCCGGCCGAAGTGAGTGCTAACTCTACCTATAATACTGATTATGATCTCTTTGAAATTGGTCCTACATCTGGGATAACTTCTTTAAAACTTCATGACGACACGGTAAATTTTAACTCTAGAGTTATTGCCTCAGAACCTACTACAGGTTGTGGGGGACTCAGTACGGGAGGCTCTTACGTCTCAGGTAATGGTGCTGGTGTTTGGAACCTTGAGTCTCATCCCTGTGCAAATGGTTTTGGAGTTTTAACAATTCAAGATGTCACTTTTAAGGCCCGTTCAAGTGCAGAACTTTTAATTGATGTTCGCTATGTGGAAAATGCCGATGGTGATGCGACAGTTGTGACTCTTGTTGGGAATACATTAGAAATTGACCTTGATGATCTTGGTACAAAGAATGCCAGCTCAGTGGTGATTGAGGTTGTTAATGATGGGACCCTTGAAGCTTTTGTCTCTGGTGACCCTACTGCTCTTCAAGTTGCCTTCACGAATCCTGTGAGCTTTACAGACCTTCAAGCGGAGGCCGTTCCTTCTAGAGTAGATGTTGGCTTTCGCTGTATCCTTGATGTAACGAATGCGGTTTACGACGAGTAGCGCTAACCTACAAAACTGTGACATCCTACAAACGCCCGTGCTAAAATTTGCTATCCCAAATAAGTCCACTGGAGGGTCACAATGGGTATCTTCTTTAATAGAAATAAGAACCGTAATAATTCCAATGATTTAGATGGTGAAGTGAGCACTCTTGAAAGAGAGATTCCTCCTCAAAATGACACTAATAAAAGAGTGTCCAATGGCAAAATATTGGCCTTTCTCAATCAAAAGGGTGGTGTTGGTAAGACGACCATGGCGTTTAATACGGCCCATGCCCTGAGTGAAAGGGGTCATAAAGTACTTTGCTTGGACATGGACCCTCAGGCCAACCTCTCTCTCCTTTGTGGTATCGATACAGCGGAATTAGATGGTCCTACTGTTCATCAACTTCTCATTAATTCTGTGCGTGAGCTAAAACCGCTGCACGCTTCGGCCTTGGTTCAAAATGTGATCATTAGAGGCGAGAGAGTTGATCTCTTGCCAGCTGGTCAAGAACTCTCTGGTTTTGAGTTGTCTGTTGCAGGCGTTTCTATTCCAAGACAATTAATTTTGAAAAAGTTTTTAGAAAATAATCGCTTACTAGAAATGTATGACTATGTTGTCATCGATGGTCCACCAACTCTTGGTCTATTGGTAGTCAATATAATGTGTGCGGCCCATGGTCTTCTCGTGCCTTTTAGACCCGATGAATTTAGTCGAAAAGGTCTCGGTCACTTTTATGAGGCGCTCGATCAAGTAGAGGAAATGGGCGTCTCTAATGCTCCCCAAGTCGTTGCCCATATTCCAAACTTAGTGGATATGAGAAGAAAGCAAGAAGGGGATGACCTTAATCGTATTCAAGGGGAACTTGAGGAAGAGTTTGGTACGGGAACAGTGACCGCACCTTTCTTTAATCGTGCACCACTCGTACGTTCTCAAGCGGAGAAGAAAAGTGTTTTTGAATTTCAGTCAAAAGAATTTCTTCCTCTTCAAAATCAATTTAATGATATTGCTTTAAAAATTAATGAATGGAATGAGGGGTCCTCATGGTAAAAAAACAGCGAAAAACAGTAAAGAAAAACCCACTCTTTGTGGTTACGAATAATGGACAAGATGTGGAATCTGCTGAGAGTTTCATTGATGCTCTCGTCAAGAAATTTGGACTGGCGCCGATCATTGAGTTTATGAACACGATAATTCAAATGATCATGGAACAAGTCGGTGGCATGGTGGCCTTAGAGTTGATTCGTGGTTTTCTTGATGAAATGGTTGATGCACTAGAAAAACTCCTTAAGCTCGTTGATCCCGTACTGGCCTTTAGTATTATCAAAAGATAAATGATGGACGGTCTGACCATTGACCCTCTTTTATTAATTCTTAAATCTCTTGAGAAGTTGGGATTCGAGTGGATCCCTGTCTTCTTTACTCTATCAGAATTATGGGCAATTTATCTTGCTCTCCACTCCATCCGTCGGGCGCGTACTTCCCAAGGCGCAGTTGCTTGGTCTGTCGCTTTAATATCAATGCCTCTGATTTCTATCCCACTTTATCTTATCGCTGGCCGCTCTAAATTCGTTGGTCATGTAGATTTTAGAAGAAAGGTCGGTTTTGAGGTCGCACCTGCTCTTAAACGATTTAAGAGCTCCGTAGAAAAAGTTGTAAGCGACCCTGAGATCCTTAATGATAATGATCGTGCTATGAGTGAGCTAGCTCATCTGCCGTGGTTAAAAGGAAATACCTGTAAACTTCTCATTAACGGCACTCAAACTTTTAATGAGTTATTTAAGGCCATGGATAATGCCAAAGAATATATTCTTCACCAGTACTTTATAATTGAAGATAATGAGCTAGGGCATATCTTTTCAAAAAAATGCCAGGAAGCTGCGAAGAGAGGAATTAAGGTCTACTTAATCTATGATGCCATTGGTTGTTATGGTGTTGATGAATTGTATTGGACCGAGATGAAGGAGGCAGGTGTTGAGGTTATGCCATTTCATATTATGGAAAAGCGTACAACACGCCTGCAAATTAACTTTAGGAACCACCGTAAAATCAGTGTCATTGATGGTGATGTAGGCTTTTTTGGTGGACACAATATTGGCGATTCATACATTGGCAAAAGAGAGGGGTTTTCTCCGTGGAGAGACACCCATGTCTTATTAAAAGGGCCAAGTGTTTTGGCCTTACAGTTGTGCTTTTTAGAGGATTGGTACTTTGTAAATTCACAGAGCACTACTGATAAACTTCCTCAACTTAAATGGGATTGGGAAGATTCTTGGTGTGGTGAGAGCGATATTCTTATTCTTCCATCGGGTCCTGCTGATGACTTTGAAACTTGTGGCCTCATGTTTAATTCGGCCATCCATCAGGCCCGTGAGCGCTTTTGGTTGGCGTCTCCCTACTTTATTCCAGACGGTAAGATTAGAAGTGCTCTTATCACGGCGGCCCTTAAGGGGGTAGATGTCCGTATTCTTCTTCCGAAGGTTCCGGATCACAAAATGGTCTACTTTGCTCGTCAAGACTTCTATGAAGGTTTACAAAATGCAGGAGTTAAATTCTATCTTTTTGAAGAAGGTTTCCTTCACGAGAAGGTTTTCCTAGTTGATGACAACTTGGCAGCCGTTGGCACTGCAAACTTGGACAACCGTTCCTTTCGTTTAAATTTCGAATTAACAGGACTCGTAAAAGATAAAGGTTTTATAGCAGAATTGGCCCAGATGCTTGAAAATGACTTCTCCCATTCAGAGTTGTTACCGCCATTCAAACTAGACGATCAGGCTCTTTGGAAGCAACTCCTGATCAGAGGTTGTCGCTTGTTCTCACCGATTCTTTAAGACGAAACCTAACAGAGCTGACACTTCCAAAATTCTGTTCTTCAATTGAATAGGCCATCATAAAAGTAGAATACTTACCGTTAAAAAATGCCTTTCTCAACCTTCCAAGATAGCCATTGCGGTTATCTCTTTTTATCGTAAGGGTATTTATTCCTTTTTTAAATTCTCCATTATTCTTAACGATCAAACGTACAAGGTTTTGGTAGCGACCCCATGAAGGTGCTTGATCAACTCTTAAATACAGATATTCAGGTTTTCTTAATAAGTTAAATGTGAGTTTCGCAGTATCTTCGTCCAACTTCTTAAATTTCAAGTTTGTGACCAAGGCGTTCTTATCTGCATTGATCCTAGGGCCGAAACGATCAAAATCTATCCGGCGGCGCGCCTCATCGCCTATAGGAAAAATATCGCCAAGAGTAGTTCCACCCTCACTAATTTGACCAAATACCTGATCGGCCTTTGCCGTTAAGTAAAACTTTGCTGGCGCACTGCCTGCGAGAATACGGGTCGCCTTAACAAACTCAGGTGAGTAGTGAAGAGTTTTGTAGAGATTTCCAAATGCATTCACAAGCTTGATAGGGTCTTTGATTTTTTTTAATTTCTTCCAACCTCGATAAAAACGTTGGGTCACAATGAGTCTGCCGCCATTGTTGAGGTTGATATTTAGTAGAGAAAGGGGAATGTTGAGAAGACTTGCATAGCTATTAACGGCAAAACTTAGGCCTCTACGCCAAGGCTTAGACCAGCGGCCTTCTTCAATAACAAAGGCCTCTTCAAAAGCGCGCCAGAATTCTGACTTTGTGGCATTTCTTATATTAAAAAGGTGATCAAGGTTCAGATCTACTTGGTAAAAGAAGGAGGTTGTCCCATAGCGAGCTAGCTTTTCTTTACCGTCACCTTCTCGCTGACAATCGTCTTCGTCAGCACCGGGGATATGGTCTTCTACTTCGTCACAAGAGAGAGTGGGGAAGTATTTTGGAGGTCTTGGGAAAAGGCCAGGTTTACCAATGGCCGTTTCGACTTCTGATATATATTTAAAGAGCTCTTTAGAGCTAGTGTGGCTGTCCTCGAGGCGGCCTTCAATACGCATACCAAGACCTTCTTTAGGATTTCTTTGGTATATTCTCTCATTATAGGTCGTGAGAAATTGGTGACGTTTAATTTCAGAGCGTCCCCATAGAGAATCATAGGCCTTAAGTGTGAGGCTTTGAGAGGAATAGAGCGTATGTTCAACATCATCCATGGTGATTGTCGCCCATGTTTTTGCCTGACTATTTGAATTGGCCTTTTCAAGGAAGAGGGAAAGTTTCATCTTGTAGCTTTTTGAATTTGCAGTGGTTGTAGAATCTCGCGTGAAAGATTCACTAACACCAGAGCCTACTTTTAAGGCCATGTCGTGACTCTTCTTAAAACGCCCAAGCACTGCTTCTTCATAAGCAAGGCGAGCGTTAGGAAGACGCATGTCATAGCGATAACCAATATCAAACTGGCGTGCTTTATTGCGATTTAAGGAAAAGGAGAAGGGGATAAACTGATCCTTAATAGTGAAGACTTTTTTGTCAAATAAGAGAAAGCCTGAAAATAAGTTTTGATCAATTGAAAGTTCCCCCAAGTTAACTGAAGTTCCTCGGTTAAGGGCCTTTGTTAGTTTAACGTGGGCAAAGCTTTCATTTTCTTTCCAGAGACTGATACGAAAGTCACCTTTGAGATACGTTGTAATACCAAGGCCCGCACGAGTACTTGTGAAGTTTGTTCCAGCAATAGAGAAGTCCGTCCAGCCTGCGCTGATTCCCAGTTGCACAGCACCTTCAAGACCGTAGCTCGCGACATCACCAATACGGTACTTATCCATGCGCTTAGCGCTTAATGGTAGCTTCAAAGGATGAGTAAGAAGATTCCAAAGCTTATTATAACGGGCCCGGATTCTTGGGTTTTGAGAGCGCCAAAAAATAAAACGGCTTAGACCATCAAGTGGCCCCGCTTCTGAATCTTCTTCGTGGATAATATCAAATTCACTTAGACCTTGGTTTGAAGATATTTGTTCACTGAGTTCGCCACTCTGGTCTTCTATTTGATCGAGGTTTTCTTCGATGGATTTTACACTCTCTATATTCTTCCAATCTTTTGGGGAAACCTGGCGAATGTGATAGGCCTCGCCACCAAAGCTTAGACCCATATTTATTCCAAAGTTACCCGTTCCAAGACCAGTCTCTCCACTGAGAATTGGGATAGGAAAGTAAAAAGGAACCTTCATAATATCTATGACAGTCCAGCTATCAATAATATCTTGATTATCAAATACTCTTCTCTGAACGCGAAGACCTGTTTGGAGGTCACCTAAAAGATAAGTATTAAAAAGCTCTCTATTCGTAAGAGATTCAAAAATAGATGCACTAAATCTTGTGGCCGCATCATCCCAGCTGTTGCCAATACTATCTCCTAGCCTAAGAAAGATATCCGTAGGAAAAGGACGCGGTTCAACAGGTGTCGGTGTCGGTGTTGGTAAAGGTTGGGCCTGTAGTTGAACAAGGCAAAGAAAAGAGATTATGAATTTAGCAAATGTGTAAGACTTCATCATGGATGTATTCCTGCACTCCTTATTCATTGGTTATAGATTAAGGGTTGAGTGTCTGAAATTGCTCTTTATCAAGATTTAGATTTATTTATAGCGTTATAAAAGCAAGATGTTAAAGACTCAATTTTATATAACTGCCTGAAATGACTCTTATCCTTTAAGAAAAACGATTCGCGCAGCAACTTGATATTGGTAATCAAGAGTCCTATCGTGCGGCCACCTTGATTACAGGAGAGAATATGAAAGCGTCTTTATTACTTCTTTTTGTCTTTACGGCCTTTGGTGCCAATGGGTCTGTTAATTATGATCTTGCCCCATTAGATGCTCCTTACTCAGATCATCGGCCACCCCAAGATGATTCTGAATTTAATAAGAGTCTAGGACGAAGTGATGTGACTGCTAATATTGGTTGGCAAACACCTGTTCGCTCTCAAGGTTATCGTGGCACCTGTTCTATTTTTTCTGCCATTGCCCTTCTTGAGTCACGCATGAGAATTCGTTACGGTTTTACGACAGATCTTGATCTTTCAGAGCAATATCTTGAATACTTATCCGTTCGTGGTCGTACTACAGATGGTTCTAACTCTTGGACAAACTTTAATAATATCGCCCAATACGGTATTCCTAATGAACAAACTCTTCCTTACGATACCCGTGATTGGTCTAAAGACACTTCGTTAGGAAAAACCCGTTGTGGTTACTTAGATAGAGAGTCCACTAACTATAAGTCTTGCTTAGTCGTTCAGAGAGATCCACAAAACCTTTTTAGAAATGATAATGAGCTTTTAAATCAAAATAGTTCTCTCTTTGATCCTGAGTTTGTTAGAGCGCGTACGGAAGCTGCTGCGTTTAAAAATCAATATATGCGTTTTCAATCCTACCAATATCAGATGAGTAATGTTTCTCAAATTAAACAGTTTCTTGAAGCTGGTTACGCTCTTACTATGGGTATTCCCATTTATTACGGAGCCTGGAATCATGGTGCTGGCAGTAGTGAAGGTATAGAAACAAACACTGAGTATTGGCACCAAGGTTTAGTTGGTCATCCAGAACCAGGAAGTGTTGATTATCAGAAGTCACCGAAAAAGGCCGCTGGTCATTCCATTGTGATTGTTGGTTATGACGATAATTTAGAAGTTGAAGTATCTGTTAAAATGGCCGATGGAAATATGAAGACCTTTCGCTATAAAGGTGTTTATTTCTTTAAGAACTCTTGGGGCACGACAAGCTTTGGAAAGGACTTTCAGATTGAAGGCAGTCCTTATCCTGGCTACGGGATGATTACCCAAAAGTATGCTCATCAACATGGGACTTTTTACCACTTACCTCTATAAAATAGCTTCAATAGGGCGTGAGGGTTATTCTCACGCCTATAAGAATATTCGCAATATTACCCAGTCTCACAGACTTACGACTTCATATATGTCTAAAACAGCATAGTTGTGCCTTTTAAATCACTTTTCGGAGGCGATTTATAAAGGACAATAAGTATATGAGAACAACAGCATTTTTACTTTTATTTTCATTTCTTCTTCTTTGTCTTTCTTCTTGTGGGCAGGATAATTCACGCCCCATTATATTTGAAGGTAAAGCAGGTGAGGCAGCGGTAGGGGAATCTATTGAGTCTGTTGATGGCGAGGTTGCTGAAGATTCTGAAGATTCTGAAGATGCCGAAGAGATTGTACCTGTTGTTGAGGGTACACCTGTAGAAGAAGAGATTATTCCTGTTATTGAGAGCACGCCAGTTGCTGAGAATGCACCAGTAGAAGAAGAGAGCACGCCAGTTG
>JAFMBV010000157.1 GCA_017858255.1 Bacteriovoracaceae bacterium | reverse complement strand
CTTAATTCCTGCAAGATCAGCAGGAGATTTCATATTAATGCTTTTGACCATTAGATCGATGGTTTTAAATCCATTATCCCTTAAGGCAATATCTAGATTCTTATAAGCTTTAAGACTAAGAGTTTTTTCCTTGTCGTAATCAGCTATGAAAGGATTATTTGGGCTTTTTTCATCTATCGTGAGTGGATATAAATAGAGAGGTTGTTCATTATCCCATGTCTGTCTTAATTGATCATAGGAAGTGCTCCAGTTTATTTTACCTGCAACACGACTGATCCCATAAGTTTGTCCTTGAGAATCGACTAAAATAGGCTGTCTCAATGTTGGGGGATATTTAACAAACTCTTCAAAAAACTTTTCACCTGTCAGGTTTAAAGTGAGAGTAATGTCCTTTTCAACACGACCAACAACCATTGTCTTGATGAGGTCTTCCCCCTCAAGAAGAATGTCCGTTGGGTTATAAACTTCCGAACTATTAACTTTTTTAATTACATCGCCACTTCTAAGACCAAGATCATAGAACGTGCTTACCTGAGGAATTACACCTAGCTTTAATTCAGGAAGTCTCTCTCCCATTGTAAGTAAGGTCATAAAGATAACATAGGCCATAATAAAGTTGGCCAAAGGTCCACCCATGACAATCCAGAAACGCGCCCACTTTCCTTTAAAGGTAAATGAAAAGGGTCTCTCTTCTTCAGGAATAGAATCCTTATTAAGAGGATCATCCCCAAACATTTTCACATATCCACCCAAGGGGATTAGAGAAATGGCGTATTCAGTATCACCCTTTTTGAATTTCAAAATTTTTGGCCCAAAGCCGATACTAAATGTTTCAACTCGAACACCAAAGAGGCGGGCAAAGAGAAAGTGTCCTAATTCGTGAAAGAAAACGAGAGGACCAAGAAAAAGAATAAATATTCCAAATTTTTCAATAAACATAAGCTGGCTTTGTTTCTAGTAGTAGTATTTAAGTACGACTGCAAAAAACGGAGCAGAGTACAATAGGCTGTCTATTCTATCATAAACTCCACCATGCCCAGGAATCAAAGAAGAACTATCTTTGATTTTAAATTGCCTCTTAATTTTTGACTGAATTAGGTCACCAAGTTGTGAGAGAACTCCTAGCAGACAAAAAAGGCCAAATAATAGAAGTTGTGGTTTTCCAAATATAAATGTCCAAGTAAGAATCCCTAGGAGGCCAGAGGTGAGCATTCCCCCAATTAGGCCTTCAACTGTCTTTTTTGGACTAACTTTTTCCCAAAGTTTATGTTTTCCAAAGTTTTTTCCAAAAAACCAGGCTCCGGTATCCATACCAAAATTAACAACCATTAAAACAGCGAGAAGCAGACGCCATTTCTCATAATGAAGAGTGTTCGTTAGCGCAATCATTGGTAATAAGAGGAATGGGCCGGCCAAAAAAGGCATTTTTGAAGAAAACTCTTCAACTGCTTTTGATTCAATTGGTAGGTAGAAAAGATAAAATAACAACGCGATGTTTAAAAATAGTCCTAAATTAACCACCGCAAAGTGCATATCTGGTGTGAAATCTAAAAAGTTAAAGTAAACGTATGGAACAATAAATAATACTTGAGATAAAAGGTAGTTGAGAGAAATTCTCTGCTTTTTAAAAAAGTTACAAAAAATTTCATCCACAGCGAGAATACCAAAAAACAAGACAAAACCCATCGTTGCTTTTTTACCAAAATAAATACAGGTAGCAACGGCCGCAAGTAAGACTACTGCTGAAACAATTCTCTGTACCGTATTTGAAGACATTTTATTGTACCTGGGGTGAAGTCTTTTCTAACAACTCTTTATTCGTTTTTGCCATTCTATGACTTTCTGATAATGAATCAACTGATTCAATTTGACCAAAGCGTCTTTCGCGTCCAGCAACCTGATAAATAATGCCCCTGAATTCTTCACGGGTAAAATCTGGCCACTTTGTTGAAGTAAAAAATAATTCAGCATAAGCAATCTGCCAAAGAAGAAAGTTTGAAACTCTTTGGTCGCCACCTGTTCTGATCAAGAGATCAACATCACCCGACTCAGGTGCAAAAAGTGCCTGAGTAAGATCATTTTCATTTATTTGAGTTTTTCCATCTAAGATCAGTCGGTTTACAGCAGAGACAATCTCACTACGACCACCGTAACCAAAGGCAAAATTAAGAATAAGACCCTTGTTACCCTTAGTAAGGTTTTCAAGATCAACAATAAGCTCTTTCGTTTTATCTGGTAAAGTAGAGATGTCACCAATCACTTTAAAGCGAACACCATTTTTTAATATCTTGTTTTTTTCTTTTAAAAGGAACTTCTTTAAGAGACTGAAAAGCGTCATCACCTCTTTCGGTGGACGACTCCAATTTTCCGTTGAAAAAGCATAAAGAGTTAAGGCCCTTAGACCAAGGTCATCAGCTTCTTCAACAATCTCACTCACGACAGAACTACCGCGAACATGACCCCAGATACGTGGACGACAACGCCCTTGAGCCCAGCGACCATTTCCATCCATAATAATGGCGATATGCTTAATTTTATTTTCTAGTCGGCTCATAATATTTTATAGCGAAAGAATTTCTTTCTCTTTATTTTCCATGACTTGATCAACTTGAGATACAAATTTATCTGTAACTTTTTGAATTTGATCATGAAACTTTTTAGTGTCATCCTCTGAAATTTCTTTATTCTTCTCTGCCTTCTTAACGACTTCATTTTTATCGCGTCTTGCATTTCGAATGGCAATTTTAGCATCTTCACCGTACTTTTTAATATCTCGTACTTGTTCCTTTCTCCTCTCTTCAGTTAAGGCAGGAAAAGGGATTCTTATAAGGTTGCCATCATTAGATGGGGTCAAACCTAAGTTTGCTCCAAAAATGGCTTTTTCAATATCTTGAATCATCGTCTTATCAAATGGCTGTATTTGAAGCAGTCTTGCCTCAGGAGTTGATATATTTCCAACCTGGGCAACAGGTGTTGGCGCACCATAATAATCTACATTCACACCATCCAAAACATTTGGGCTAGCTCGTCCCGTTCTCACCTTGGACAATTGATGCTTTAAGGAATTAACAGATTTTTCCATACCATCTTCAAGTTCTAAAAGAATTTCATCAATCATTTATTACCGCCCTTTTATTTTTGAGTCGTCACTGTAGTGCCAATTTTTTCACCATTAACAACTCTTTGTATATTTCCTTTTTCAAACACATTAAAGACTTTGATATCAATCTTGTTATCCATACAAAATGTGATTGCTGTAGAATCCATAACCTTGAGCCCTTTATTAAGAACATCAATATAAGTTAGCTCATCAAATCTAACAGCATCTTCATGCTTCATTGGGTCTTTATCGTAAATCCCATCTACCTTGGTGGCCTTTAAAATAACTTCCGCATCAATTTCTGAAGCGCGTAGGGCCGCTGCAGTATCAGTAGTAAAATAAGGATTCCCAGTACCTCCAGCAAAAATCACAACGCGCTTTTTCTCGAGATGGCGAACTGCTCTTCTACGAATATAGGGCTCAGCAATTTTCTTCATTTCAATGGCCGTAAGAACACGTGAAAACACATTGCAGCGTTCTAAACTATCTTGAAGAGCAATTGAATTTATGATTGTTGCAAGCATTCCCATGTGATCTGAGGTCGTACGGTCCATGCCTTTTGTCGCACCAGCAACACCGCGATGAATATTACCACCACCAATGACAATACCAACTTCAACACCCATCTCAATTAGAGCTTTAATTTCTTCTGAAAGTGTCGCGAGAACCTCAGGGTCAATTCCTGTACCTTGATTTCCCGCAAGAGCTTCACCAGAGAGTTTTAACAAAATCCTTTTATACTTCATTTAAAAAGACTCCCTTTAATTCAAAAAAAGGGGGCTAGAAAGCCCCCCATTTTATTATTTAATTTTTTTACTTAGTTTCCACTCGTCAATTTTGCTACTTCTTCAGCGAGGTTATCTTCTTTTTTCTCAATACCTTCACCAAGCATTAGCATTTTAAATCCTGTAACCTTAAGGTCTGCACCAACTTCTTTAGCAACACTTGCAACAAGTTTACCAATTGTTGTGTCTGGATCTTTAACAAACTTTTGCTCTAGCAAACAAACCTCAGAAGAAAGTTTTTTAAGCTTACCTTGAACAATTTTTTCAATCATGTTCTCTGGTTTACCTTCTTCTTTAAGTTGAGCAGCATAGATATCCGCTTCTCTCTTTTTGAATCCTTCATCAATATCATCAGAAGAAAGAAACTTAGGTGCCGCGGCAGCTATATGCATTGCAAGGTCTTTTAAAAGATCAGAAACCGACTCATTTGAAGCATCAGCTCCAGCAACTTCTACAAGTACACCGATACGACCACCATGGTTATAAGAACCAATCGCACCATCAGTGTTAATAACGTCAAAGCGACGAATATCAATTTTTTCACCGATTTTTAAAGTTAACTCATTCACTTCTGTTTCTTTCGCTGTTTTAAGAGCAGTGATATCAGTTAGCTTTTCTTTCAAGACAAAGTTCGCAACACTATCTGCGAAACCTTTGAAATCATCACCTTTAGAAACAAAGTCTGTTTCACAGTTGACCTCAACGATTACACCAGTGCCACCTTCAACAAGAGTAGCAACTGCGCCTTCGGCAGCAATTCTACTTTGTTTTTTCTGAGCAGCAGCTAGACCTTTAGTTCTCAAATAATCAACAGCAGCATCCATATCACCACTATTTTCAGATAGGGCTTGCTTACAGGCCATCATTCCTGCGCCTGTCATTTCTCTTAATTTTTTTACGTCACTTGCAGAAAAAGACATCTTATTTATCCTTTTTTAAATTTTATTCTTCTGTTGTTTCATTTTCAGTTTCAACTTCTTCCTCAGCACCGATGAGGTCAATGTCGTGCTCAAACTTCTCAATGATTTCTTTTTCAAGACCTACATCACGACCTGGATCAGTAGCTGCAGACTTGAGTTTTGCCTTATTACCTTTTGTGCCTTCATTTACAGAAGCTGCAAAATATTCAGCAAAAAGAGTAACAGACTTAATCGCATCATCATTACCTGGAACTACAAAATCAACCCCATCAGGGTCACAATTTGTATCAGTAATTGCTATAACAGGAATTCCGAGCTTATTAGCTTCTAGAACTGCAATTCTTTCGTTATTTGGATCAACAACAATAACAGCACCAGGAAGCTTTCTCATTTCCTTAATACCACCAAGGTTTCTCTCAAGCTTAACTACGTCTTTATCAATCTTGATTCTTTCTTTTTTAGTAAGAAGGCTGAAGTCACCTGTTTCTTTCATTTTTTCAACTTTACGAAGTTTATCAACTGAAAGAGTTATTGTTTTATAGTTTGTAAGCATTCCACCGAGCCAACGGTGAGTTACATAGAAAGCACCACATTCTTCTGCAGCTTTTTTAACGGCATCAGATGCTTGTCTCTTTGTTCCTACGAATAGAACTGGCTTCCCTTCAGAACATGTTTTCTTAACAAAGTCATAAGCACTTTGTGCGAGAGGAATTGTTTTCCCAAGATCAATAATATAGATCCCGTTTCTCTCACCAAAAACGTATTTCTTCATTTTTGGGTTCCACTTGTGCGTCTGGTGACCAAAGTGAGCACCTGCTTCTAGTAAAT
>JAFMBV010000047.1 GCA_017858255.1 Bacteriovoracaceae bacterium | reverse complement strand
ATGACCAGGATATCCAATCTAAGGGCAAATCGTTACGGAAGTGCAGCGCAAAGAAGAGCATCGGCCCGCAGTAAAGTTCAAAGGCTAAAAAGGGCCGGAAAAATCCCTCAAAATTACCCCGATGATCGTATTGCACCAGGTTGGGACTATAGTAAGCTTGAACCAGTGAATGATCTTTCCTATAATGGTGTTGGGGTAAGAAAAAGGGGCCCTTATATGCACCAGTTCTATAGTAGCCCCTCTTCTCAAATTTATTATGGTCAGGGCCACCCCGTACCACCATCATGGAGAAATAGATGTTCAAACTAATATTATTAATAACCTTATTTACTTTTTCGGCCCAAGCATCTGATTTTGGAAGTTGGGAAATAGCTAAAGATGGTTCAGACTTTACTCTAAGTAATGGCAAGGCCCAGGCCAAGCTTCCGATGACTAATACAGTGCCAAGTATTGTTCATCTTGAGAAGTATGGTGATCTTACCGTTGTTCACTATCTTGCAAGTACTTCTGGTACAAGCCTAATCATTGAAGAGTATTATGGTGCAGTCTTTAATAGAGATAATAAATTTCTTGGAACTTACCCAATCCGTTATGAATCACTTTCAGAGAGTTTAAATAGTGATGCTATCGACCAACCAAAGTGGTTTGTTTCTAAAGAAGAATTAAATATTGTGTACAAAGAACTCGATATTAACGAAAAGTTCTCGATCAAATAATTTAGAAAAAGAGTTGTCCACCAAACCACCAACCAGAAATGGTTTGGTCAACGGTGGCATTGGCCGTTGTTGTGTAATTGGCCCTTTCCTTAAAATATGTCCCGCGTATTCTTAAGAACCAAATATCTAAGAAGGCGCCATATTCTTGTCTTTGGCCGTCGTTAAAGCGGCTACTACCACTATCATCATCCGAGTAATTTCTGTATTCGTATAGGCCACCAAAAAACGGCAAGAGATAAAGAGTTCCACTTGCCCCCCAATAACTTGGACCAAACTCTCCATATTCAGTAGTTAGGTTTCTTTTCCCATAATGAAATTGAATATTTGTTGATTGAGCACTCGAGCCCAATAAAATAAGGTTCCCTTGAAAGAAACTAGAGTCTTGATAACCACTAAATTTATCTATACCGGCCTGTATCCCTATCGCCCTTAAATATAGAGCTGTTTGGTAACGATAAGATGTTTTACTTTTATTTGTGCTTTCTAAAGAACTACGGCCATCTAGCATTCCTCCAGAACCTTCTAAGAAAAATTCAAAGTAGGTGCTTGAAGAATGGAGTGCTAACCATTGATCCATTAAGGACATTTTTTGTTTGGTAAACATCCAATCGGCAAGTGTCCATCGAGAAGCCTTCTTCTCCTCTTGTTTGCGAACAATGACTTCATAAACACCTTCGATTCCCCGAGCATTTAGGGAAGAAAGGAAACTAATAAGTAAGAGTAAGGTTATCGTTTTTTTCATCTGTTCATCATATCAAGGCCAAATATAGAATCTTTGCCAATAGGAGGTATTTTCCTCTTATCGCACTTAAAGACAGGCGTCTTTTGGTCCCAGAAAATAGAGACGCGCAGGGTGCTTCATGACCCCAGCTGCTTGACGGGCCTTCCTCCCCTCACCCCAGTAAAGATCAGCACGTCCAGGCCCCTTGATGGCGCCTCCCGTGTCGTGAGCAAAAACCAGCCTAGAATTGTTTTCAAAATCTTTAGGTTCAATTGATAAATCATTCTCAAAATTAGGGTGCGGATAATTTAAAAAGGCCACGGCACCCAAGGGAAAATACTGGGTATCAATAGCAAGCGTTCTTCTATCCATTACTTCTAAACCAGAAGTCGTAACCCCTTTCTTCCCAACAAGTTCTCTGAAAAAAATATAACTTGGGTTCTCACTTAAAAAATCATAGAGGTCTCCCTGATTAAGACCTGCAAGGTGACCTTCGATTCGCGCCATACTCATCTCTTCTTTAGGAATGACATCATAAAGAAGTTTCCCAATACTTTTGTAACGGTGACCATTCTGGGCACCGTATCCAAGTGACAACAATTTTCCATTAGGAAAGCGTACTTTTCCTGAGCCCTGAATATGCAAGAAAAAGGCATCAATGGGTCTAACATAAGCAAGCTCTAGCTTCTGGCCCTTTAAGGCCGCGAGCTGATCTATCTCTTGTCGAGAGTAATAAGGTACAACTCTCTTTAGAATTCCTGGACCCGATCTAAGACGTGCAGAAACGACAGCGCGGTCAGTTTTGAGTTTTGCAAGATCGGTATGATTAAACTCACTTAATGAAACTTCAATGAGATCTTTAGGCACATTATAAAGTGGTTGAGTAAAGGGAGGAGTGGGTTTTCTTCGTCCTTCATAAACTGGTGAGAAGTATGAGGTCAAAAGAATCTCCGACCAACTCTCCTTTCCATAGACTTCGAACCATTGGGTCTCTTTTTGAAGGTAGTGAACAAGGTCTTCACCAGAACTAGGCATCCGACTAAGGTACTGATCATAAGTTTTTGAATCAATCGCACAAGTGCCAAAATCAAGAGTTCTTGATCCCTTTGTAAAAAGAGCTTGGCGACTATCAAATAAGATTTTTCGAAGATCTTCGCCACCGTTTACCGCGAGGTCTAAGGGTGCTTCAATCTTGCGCATAGCTTCATGGCGCTTCTTAATTTCACTGCGAGAGCAGCTAGTTAAGACAACAACAAGAAAAATGATCAATTTATAAAAATATGGCACCAAAAACTCCCCTTATATCATGAACAAATGGTCTCAAATATTGTAGCCTATGGCCCGAGGAGTCTGAGAAATGAATACTGAAAATAATCAAGACAAGACAAATGGTCAGGATAAATTAAAAGATAATCCAAAAAAGCAAAAAGAAGGTAAGAAACAAAGACCAGGTATGCCGAAAGGAAGGGACTTAAGTCTTTGGCTCATCGTTTTTTTCGGCGCACTCTTTATGGCCAATTATTTTCAACAAAAAGGTGCAGATAAAAGAATCAAAGAAGTCCCCTATTCTGAAGTTATAAAGGCGATCAAAACCGACCAAGTAAAAAGGGTTACCTTTAAAGGTGAAATTCTTGAAGCCACCTTAAATAAAAGCGATACTCGAAGTGATATTCAAGGTGAAAAGTCTTCACTTAAGTTAATCACACCACTTCCTCCTCTTCCATCACCAGACCTTCTCACTCTCTTGGAATCAAAAGGAATTGAAATAGTCGCCGTAAAAGAGCAATCGAATACTTGGTTAAATATTCTTATTAGCTTTCTTCCTTGGATATTTATAATTGGCTTCTTCTACTATTCATCACGTAGTTTGAACAAAAAAATGGGAGGCATGGGCCAGCCCCCTTTTATGGGAGCACATAAGAGTCATGAAATCGATGCTTCTCAAAGTAATATAAAGTTTTCTGATGTGGCCGGTGCACAGAATGCAAAACTAGACCTGCAAGAGGTTGTTGATTTTCTAAAAAACCCCGATAAATTTAAAGATATGGGAGCGTTATTACCAAGAGGAGTTCTCATGGTAGGACCTCCCGGTACAGGAAAAACCCTCATGGCCAAAGCCGTTGCCGGTGAAGCAGACGTGCCTTTCTTTAGCATGAGCGGCTCTGAGTTTATTGAACTCTATGTCGGAATGGGTGCCAGTCGCGTGCGAAAACTATTTGAAGAAGCGAAAGAAAAAGCACCTTCGATTATTTTTATCGATGAAATTGATTCTATTGGTCGCGCCAGAGGTACAGGACTCGGTGGTGGTCACGACGAGAGAGAGCAAACTCTTAATCAAATTCTGGCCGAAATGGATGGCTTTGGAACAGGAGAATCTGTCGTCGTCTTAGCGGCCACAAACCGCCCAGATGTTTTAGACACAGCTCTTACAAGGCCTGGTCGATTCGACCGTCAAGTGGTTATGGATCTCCCCATGATTAAGGCCCGTGAAGAAATTATTAAGATTCACATGAGAAAAATACCTTTAGCAGATGATGTCGATATCACTCATATTGCACGTATCACTCCGGGCTTCTCTGGAGCTCAATTAAAAAACCTAGTTAATGAAGCAGCTCTTATTGCGGCAAGACTAGAAGATAAACAGGTAAATGCTCATCACTTCTCTCTAGCGAGAGATAAAGTTCTTATGGGTAACCCAAGAGATGAAGTTCTTACAGAAAAACAAAAACGAGTCATCGCCATTCATGAGTCAGGCCATGCTTTGGTGGCCTTGCTTTCAGAAAACTCCAACCCAGTTACAAAAATAACCATTATTCCTAGGGGAAGAGCTCTCGGGTTTACTGAGCAAACTCCTGAAGAGGATATGATTAACCAGTCCAAAAGCTATCTTATGACCCAACTTGCGATTCTCCTTGGCGGTAGAGTGGCCGAGGAAGTCTTATTAGACGAGATAACCACGGGAGCTCAAGATGACCTTAAAAGGGCGACAAAGATTGCTAGAAGTATGATCGCCAATTTTGGAATGAGTGAAACATTTGGCCTCCTTACCATCGAAATGGGCGAGGATCATCCCTTCCTTGGAAGAGAGATGAGTAAGCATAAAGAATTTTCAGAAGAAACGGCTCAAAAGCTTGATAAAGAGATCATAACAATCCTTGAGGAACGCAAAGACCATGTAAAAGATCTTTTAGTTAAAAACAAGACCATACTTGAGAAACTCAGTCAGGAACTCTTTGATAAAGAAACATTGGAAAAACAAGATATCTACCAGATAGCGGGCCTAAGCTTTGCCTAAGTTTACTTAAGAGTCAGCCGGTCAGTACCGATAAGCAATTGATATTGCTTTTAAGGACTGACCGATGCGTACCATCTTTTTCATATTCTCCTTAACTTTTCTTTGGCAGGCCCATGCCGGCTGCCCACAATTAATGAGAGGACTACTGAGACAAAAATCTCTTTACCAAAACTCTCCCCAATTTTCTTATTTTCAAAAAGTTACAAAAATAGAGAAGACCACAAACTTTTTTCGTAGAATTAAAGAGAATCCAGAACCCACTTTAAATATAAGAACTTGGAAGAAGATCGCACTCATAGATAGCTTCCTCTTTAACGGTAGTCACGCTCCCAATGAGCGTCAATGGCGAACATTTTTTAGAGAGTTTGAAGCAAATTATATTAGCTATAAAAGAAGTAAGCTCATTGTAGATTTTTTGTTAGAAAATGATTCCATTAACTCTGATAAATTCTTCAAAAAGCTAAAAGGTTGGAAGTTCTCCGAGGATTACATAAGTTTCATCAAAGGACGATTCGAAGAACTTGGTAGCATTGAGGGCTTAAGAATTGCTCTCGAGTTGGAAAAGAAAACAACTCTAACTCATATCGGAAACAATTATCATGAATACCGGATGATTAGAGGTCATTTAGAAGGCCTTCTTGAAACTGAAGAATGTAATGAAGCCTGTCAAAAACTCACTAAGATGTTACTTGGAAACCTAGGCGCCGAGTCCCAAAAAGAAAAAATGATGTTTGAAATCTTTTTTAAAGGTGAAGGACGTCCTGACCTAAATGAAATGCGTGAGCTACTCTACCAAGAAGAGCTTTTTGTTATCACTCGCTTAAAGAGAGAGAGAAATGCAGAAATATTTGGCTTTTTTAAGTCCTTAGTTTCTCAGCCAGAGTTCATTGATACAATTCTTGGTTTTGTTTATAAATCAAATCTTTTAGAAAAGAGAAGGGCCGTAAAACTTTTTAAAATGATCTACAATGCCCAAGCACGTAATATTCACTTCCCTAAGATAAATCGTGTCGTCTATGGGCCAAAGGAAGCCGATAAGGCCTTAGACCTCTTACAAAACTTAAATGCCTCTGTTACCGGTGATGAACTGCTTACCACCTTTGCAAGAAGAGTAGATCCACTCGCAGAAAAGAAATGGGCAAGTATTTTGGAAGCAGCAAAGAAGACAGACAGTGATTTTCAAAAAAGAATGGAAAGTGCAGCAGAGAAAGCTACCGCTCGTGGAGACCTCTCTCCCCCAAACCCCAGAAGTTTCGTTGGAAGAATTGCAGCACTTATTGTAATTGGGGTGCCGACAGTAGGATACTTCTACTTTGATGGTCTCCCCACATCGGTACAAGACTTTGTCTATGGCGAAGAAGAAAAAGTTAATATAGATGCACCCTTACCTGAAAAGGGAGAAGAGATAGAACTCGACGGAGAAGAAGATTTGACTCTCGAAGAAGTCGGTGAGGTTATTTCAGAAAAAGTTGGAGAAAGAGAACCCTCCTCCTCTTCCTCAAGGACAAAAGACAAAGCACTCTTTACAAAGTTTTGGTGTCAGCTATTCTCTTACAAAGCTAAAGAGTAGTAGCCTCTTCCTTTTTGAGAACCTTTTGTAGAGGTAACAATAGAAAGATAAAAGCAATAGCAAAAACAAACCCAAGCGCTTGAAATGAAAATGAGAGACCTCTCCAATCAATAAACCTACCTACGATAGGGCCTATCACAAAGAAGCTTAGACGAAAAAATAAACTCACTAAAGAGTTTACCGTTGCTCGAAATGTCGGGCCCACATGACTGTTAAGAGCATTTTTTAAATAGACCTGAGTGAGAGCACGACTCAGTTGAAAGAGTAAACCAAATACTACCCCCAACCAACCACTTAAAAAACTTAAACTAAAATAGGCCACAACAGGAAGGATACCTAAAGAAAGGAGAATAGGCGTACTGCCATACTTCTTAACAAGACCCACCACAAATTTACCAGAGAAAGCCACTGTCAAATTATAAGTGGCCCAAATAATACCAAAAGTATAAAGAGGAATATTTTGTTCAAGCCAATATTTTTGAAAGATCCAAACCGCAATAAAAGAGGAAAGACTCCAAACAACAAGATTTATGAATATTAATTTGACTACAGGTTTCTCTCTAAATAATAGAGACCATATCAGAACAAAGTTTTCTTTATGACTATTTTGAGGTTTCTCTCTAGCTGGCTCCACAAGGAAAAAAGTAATAATGAAAGGTATCCAGCCCGCAATCATCTGTGCCCATAAGACATGACGAAAGGTGTAGAGAACAAGGAAACCCCCAATCAAACTCCCCACTGCTTCGGCCACTCCCTTAGCATAGAAAATTTGAGCAACAGAGTTGGCCTTTAAACGGGATGAGTGATTACTTTGAGGAAATGAGTCATATAGCAAAGAGAAGTCGGCACCAGAGACAAAGCTCATCCCTATCGCTATAAATATTTCGAAAAATAATAAATCCCAAAATGATTGGGCAAACAAAAGCCATGTGAAGCCAAGACCGGATAGGAACGAGCCAATCATTAGAGTCTTCTTTCTTCCCATATGGTCACAGAGATATCCTGAAGGAACTTCTGTCAAAGCGACAACTAACCCAAAAGTGGCCTGTAGAATAAATACCTTTTCCATGGAAAGACCGAGGTCTATGAAGAAGGGAATCATTACAGGAATAAGGACCAAGAACATCCTAAAAAAACTGAATGTGTAAATTACCTTTAAATTTTTTTGAAGTGCTTTATCCATCATTTAGTGACTTTCTTTTTCTCGCATGGATTAACCACGATAAAGGCATAAATCATAGGAATAAATTCTGAAATTTTTGCCTTTCCAGGCGCCCACAAAATGGGCAGATTCATTGGGTATTGAAAACTCCCCTTTTGTCTATTCTCAGACGTAAAAAGGAACCATTCACTTGGATCGTTAACTGCCTTCATTTTTAAGACTTCTCTAAACTGGGGTTCACTAGGATAAATCCCCTCACTTTCACATGTTTTTTGTATTTCTTTTAAAACTAAGCGTGCCTTCTCTAGGTTTACTGAGTCTCTTTGATAAAGAGAACGAAGGCTTACAACCATCATTAGGACAATCAGAAGAATAACGATCTTAATTATAGAGTTCCATTTTTTTGTCAAAAAAACCTCAACTAGTTAGCAAAAAAGACAATATCTCATAGGCTTTGCAGTTATGTGCTAAGCCCAAGATTCATTATTGTTATTATTTTTCATTTTCGCCTTTTATTATATGATCAAGCGCTTTAAATCCAGATGAATTGGGATCGTTCTTTGCAATACCCCAAACAGAGGTTTGTAAGGTCTCAAGCTCCCCCAAAACCATAACAGACTTATTGCGACATATCCTATTTTTACCAACTTCAGAGACTATCGTAAAAGCAACTCCTTGTGCTGTTACCAGTTCAAAGAGATCCAAATCGTCCCCCTGCCCTACAAGCCTTGGAGCAATTCCATTTTGACTAAAAAATAAATCAATATCATATCTCAAAAAAGAGCTATGACTGTGACCAAAGTAAGGTACATCTACAAGAGAGAAGGGAAAATCTTTCTTAAATCCTTTATATTTTTTATGGGCAAGAGCATAAGTACGATTTGCACCAAGTTTCTGGCAGATCGTATTGGCCGCTAGGCCATCATTATTCACGCAAAAAACCAAATCAATATTTTCCTCTTCTAACTCGGCCAATAAGATATGGCGCTCTCCTTCGACAATATTGACCTGAACGTCTTTCAAATTAAAAATAGGGAGAATTTTTTCATATAAAAAATATTGTGACATATAGGGGGTTAGACCAATATCAATACTTGTTTTTGGAAGGCGCTCTTTATGACGAAGCCTTCTGGTCAATTCTCGAGATAAATCAAAAAGACGCTCGGCATACTCAAGAGCAAGCTCCCCCTCTTTTGTTAGAAAAAGGGCTCTATTTCGTCTCTCAAATAGCTCGCATTTAAAAAACTCTTCTAAGAGTTTGATTTGGTCACTAACTGTAGGTTGAGAAACATGCAGTTTTTCAGCGGTCGCCTTAATACTACCTTCCATGGCCGTCACATAAAAATAGAAGAGATGACTAAAATTGACTCTATCCCAGCGGTATTTTTCCATTTTTTCTATAAATCTCAATAATTAGGTTTTTCCTAACTATTTTAGCAAATAAAACGATTATTTTAAATACTTAAAATCCCAGATAATAGAAGGACGAAAAAGATCTGTAGGGGAAATACAGAATCTATTACTTATAAAGTGAGGCCGAATATGAATTCTTCTTTAAAAAAACTCCCATTTTTAATGCTTTTTTTGTCCCTCCTTATGGTCAGCCCAATTGGAACATTCAACGTTAACGCTGAAGACGATGAAGAAGTTTCTCTTGAAGACACGAGTACAGTCGTACCAAGCAACGAAGACACAGAAGAAGTTATCGATGATACTTCTTCTTCTG
This sequence comes from Bacteriovoracaceae bacterium, assembly GCA_017858255.1. Lineage (GTDB taxonomy): Bacteria > Bdellovibrionota > Bacteriovoracia > Bacteriovoracales > Bacteriovoracaceae. The sequence continues at coordinate 19,215 of JAFMBV010000047.1, read as the reverse complement.
ATGAGTAGGTCTCACACCACAAATCAGATTTCCCGCAATGACTTGGGGGACAGTAATGTCCCCCTCTTCAGTAAAACTTAGCTTTTCTTCTGTTATTCAATCTATTAATCTCTGTTTATGAAAATCACAAGAGGTATCGGGCTCCAGTTTGAAGAGCTCTCTTCCCAAGAAACAGGTGAACTTTATTCCCTATCCGCTATATTAGAGAGAGGCAGCGATTTATTTATCCACCTTGAAAAGCTTCCACCAGAACGGCGAATTTCGGCCCCCCACACTCACCTTGATACAGATGAATGTATTTATGTTTTAGAGGGCACCGTTTTTGCTATTAATGGTCAAGAGATCTTACAAATTCGTAAAGGTGACTTTCTAAGGTTTGATAAAGGTGCTCAAAAACTCCACACAATAGAAAACCGCTCCAAAGAAATGGCGGTCCTCTTGGTTATCACAAAGAATCAAACTTCTAGGCCAGTGTTTGCCGGCCCATCTCTAAATTAATCGAAAAGTAAGGTAAACAAGTATTTTAATACTTTTTTCTTAGAGAGTCCTTACAACAATTATAGTGAATTAAAGGTCTATCGTTTATATTGAATATCAAGTTTAAGGTTTAATGAAGTTTGCACTCAATTGGTTTACGAGAAAACTAAAACCTAAGAGGCAAATTTATTTATTGCTTTAACAAGAGACCTTTTCTGTAGAGGCTTTTCAAGGTAATAATCCATTCCTGCTTCATAAGCTTTTTCTACATCTTTCTCCTCGGTGTTAGCAGAGAGGCCAATGATTGTTGGTCTATATTGAAGCTCAGATAGACCTCTGATATTTTTGGTAGCGGTAAGCCCATCCATTACCGGCATGCGAACATCCATAAATATGAGATCAAATACATTCTTCTTAACGAGGTCGCAGGCCTGCTGTCCATCTTCTGCAAACAACACATTGCAAAGACCCATTCTTTCTAATATTTTAAGTATCAGCTTTCGATTTAATTTATTATCCTCGGCCACAAGAATTCTTAGGTTCATACGATTAATGCTCTCAACGTTATCTCTTTTTTGTGGGATAACCTCTTCTGTAATACGACTTTCACAAGGAATCTTGACGGTAAAGGTAGAACCCTCATTAACTTTACTCTCTAATGCGATATTCCCTCCCATTAATTCGCATAGACCTTTTGAAACTGACAAACCAAGACCAGTTCCTCCATAAGAAGATGATATATTTTCATCGGCCTGCTGAAAATCTTGAAATAAACTTTTCATCTGCTCTTTAGTAATACCAATACCAGTATCACTTACAGAAAAGATTAGATTACCATTTTGATAGTTTAAAGAAACTCGTACCATTCCTCCCTTGGGAGTAAACTTCAACGCATTGGAAATGAGGTTTAAAAATATTTGAATAAATTTATCTCCATCTAACTTTAATTCAATTCCCTCAAGATTTTCTATTGTAAAGGCGAATTGTATCTCATGTTTTTCAGCTTGATAAACTATCCCCAAACGATGGCTTTTTATTTTATCTTCAATATTTAAAAAACCTAAATTCAGAGTTTCTTTTCCGGAGTTAATTTTTGCAAAGTCGAGGACTTGATTAATCAAAGAGAGAAGGTGCATAGAGTTACTTTTAATGTAACCTAAAAACTCTTTATTCTCATTCGAAAAACTTTCATCCTTCATAAGATCACTAAAACCAACAATTGAATTTAGAGGAGTCCTAAGCTCATGAGTAATTTTGTTGATAAAACTTTCCTTTGCCTTTGTCAGTTGAATAACTTTTAAGTTTAATCTTTTCCAGTAAAAATGATTTAAAATAAACACCAACAAAATAAATATAAAAAATAAAGTAATCACCCCTAATAATATTTTACGGAATTCTCTTTGTGCAACATCTAGAACTTCCTTATGATATTTTTCATTTTCATTAATAATTCTTCTAAGTGTTTTAATCCCGCTTTTTGCAGGTTGGTCATCAACCTTTATCGAAGAATCTAATAATCTAATCCTTTCTAGCCTTTGTGAGTTTCCTTTATAAAAATCAGAGACTTTGTCTAATTGAGAAGTGTAACTAGCAAAAACAGAACTAATATTACTTAAGGCCCTTAACTCCTCAGAAGAGACATCACTATCTCTCCTGTATTCTTCAACTAATTTATTTACATTATCAATATGCTTCTCAACACCAGCACGGTACTTAATATTGTTTCTTAAAACATAATTTTTAAAATCATGGATGAAGCCTCCGTAGCCAATATTTGCCTGAAGCTTAAAAAGAAGTTCTTTTTTAACAATTACGTCTTTTGAAAATTTCTGCCAAGAGTGTTCAACTTCACTCAACTCCTTTCCAAGAAAGGAGGCGAATATAGCGAATGAGATCAATAAAAATAGTATTTGGAGGCCAATCTTCACAACTACTTATCGGTAATTTATAATAGATCATTAAGATATTTGAATAAGTGACTCTTAATAATAATTTCTCTTAATAAAAGCTATTTTAAATAATAGTGATTCTATCGACTATCCTATAACCCTTACAGTATATGCAATTAATGCTCTGAACAGACCCTGTTACTTATGACTCAAGGTCTGGAAAATCGTAGTCCTGATCAAAGACGTCGCTTAGCTCTTCGAAGTCTTCAAAATAAGCGATATGAAACATGGCATCCCCTTGGTTAACAAGAGGCAATGAACTCATCCCAATAACAAGACCTTCATTTTTTACAATAACATCATGGGCATGCCGTCCAAAAGGATCCGAAATAGTCGCCAGTTTCTCACCTGCATGAATAATCTCACCTAACTTAGTTAAACTACGATAAGAACCACTCATAGGGGCCCTTACCCATTGAGAACCCTCTGAGAAAAAAACTTTATGTTCTTTTGAGGATTTACGTTTACGCGGTTTGATGGTCCCAATTTTTTCCAAAACGGCCATGCACCCTCTAATACCAATTTTGATAGTAAATTCATCAAAGCGTAAGGCCTCTCCACCTTCATAGAGCAGCATTTTCACACCCTCTTTACGAGAAGCTTCTCTTAGACTGCCATCACGTAAATGAGAGTTGACGGCCACTGGTGCACCAAAGGCCAAAACAAGATCTTTCGTCTCTTTATCTTTTAAATCTGCTCGTAATTGTGGAAAGTTATTACGATTAATGGCCGCAGTATGCAAATCAATTCCATAGTGAGCCTTTTTAACCACTTCTTTCATAAAAATATTGGCGACACGAGCAGCGAGTGAACCACGCTCACTTCCAGGAAAACTTCGGTTCAAGTCTCTTCTATCAGGTAAATAACGAGACTTAGCATTAAAGCCAAAGACATTAACAATGGGAGCTAAAATGAGAGTTCCTTTTATTTTCTTTAAGGCCGAGTGAGTTCGTAAGCGCTTGATGATTTCAACCCCATTAATTTCATCGCCATGAATTGCGGCGCTAATAAAAACAGTGGGACCGTCTTCTTTGCCGTGAATGACTTCCAACGGAATACTCACTTGAGTAAAATCATAAAGCCCTGCAACTTGAATCTCTAGAATCTCACTAGTTCCAGCTTCAATTAATTTTCCATTAATAGAGAAAGGTTCTCTTTTTGCCATAAATTTACCCCTCACCCCTTGTACGATTACTTCTTTTTTCTTTAACTGCCTTCTCAACAAATTCAATAATTAATTTACCAACATTTATTTCTGCATTTTTCTCAATTCCTTCTAGGCCTGGCGAGGAATTGACCTCCATAATAGAAGGGCCATTATTTGAACGTAGAATATCCACACCAGCAATATTAAGGCCCATGGCCTTAGCTGCTTCAACGGCGGTTCTTCGCTCTTCTTTACTAATTTTTACCTTTTCTGCTGTTCCACCTTGGTGAAGATTGGAGCGAAACTCCCCTTCCTTGCCTTGTCTTTTCATTGAGGCGATCACTTTATCACCAACGACAAAACAACGGATATCAGCTCCCTTGGCCTCTTCAATGAATTCCTGAACAAGAAAGTGAGCATTTAAACCTCTTAGCAGGTCAATCACACTCTCCGCCGCCTTAACGTTATCCGCTAAAACAACGCCCTTACCCTGGGTTCCTTGTAGCATTTTTATAACACAAGGAGCTCCCCCAACAGCGTCGATAAGGTTATTGGTCATCTTAGTCGAGTGAGCAAATCCTGTAACAGGCAGGCCTAAGCCCTTTTTAGCAAGTATTTGTAGGCTTCTTAATTTATCTCGAGAACGTGATATGGCGACGGAGGTGTTGGCAGCAAAAACTCCCATCATTTCAAACTGTCGTAAAATTGCCGTTCCATAAAAAGTGACAGAATTTCCAATACGGGGAATTACTGCATCATAATCATCCAAAACTGTATCTTTGTAGTGCACTCTTGGTCTTTTCGTTGCGATATTAACCCAACACTTGAGCGGATCAACAACATCAACTTCATGTCCTGCTTTTTGCGCTTCTTCCACTATTCTCATTGTCGAATAGAGTTTTGGTCCACGTGAAAGAATACAAATTTTCATAATTAATCCTTAATTTTCTTTATGCTCTTTTTTCTAGTTAAGAAGCTCTCGCCAACATCGACTAAATACTTCTTACGAATTGTCTGGCGGCCAATTAACAGGCGAAAGCCCATCATGTCTCTATTTACCAGAGTAACCTCAGTTGTGAAGCGATCCCCACCAATATCAATAGTCGTTTCTATAACAGGTCTGAGAGTTTCATGCCCTGTGGAACTTTTAATTTTTCGGTATTCGATAAATGGAGCTCTCACTCTAACGGTAGTTTTTTGACACTTCTGCAAAGGATGAACATCGAAATAGACCCAAGTCTTCTTTCTTTCCTTCACAACTTCAATATCGTAGGCGTGTAGCGCCGTTGTCCTGGCCCCAGAGTCGATTTTAGCTTTTATAGTCATTTTTGTAAGATCCGGGAAAACAATCAATTCCCGCCAACCCATAACTTTTTTCAAAACTAAACCTACCTTTCCTAAAAGTTAGTGAATTTAGATATTAAGGAAGCCTTACAGACACCCAGCATAAAGCCTTTCCGACATGTATAATAACTGAAATAATAAGACTTATGAAAACAAATAAAATCATTCTCTTCTTTTTTACTCTTTTAATTTCCCACCACGATGTATTTGGGGAATGTAACCAGAAATTGGTTCTTAAAGACCTGAAACAGGCAAAAGAGAGCCTAAATGGCCAAACTCAAAATATTGGAAAGTATTTGGCCGGCGAAAAAGGAGAGGACTTTTCACCCATTACAGTATTTGGTCCAGACTTTAAACTCTCAGATACTAATAACATCATTAATTCACTTAAAGATGAGTACAAGAGTGGCCATGCCATCAGTATTGGCTTTCAAGGTCTTTATCAATGCTTGAAAAGATTAGGCCTCGAAAATGAAGTAAAAGCTCTTGAAGAAGAGAGTTTAAAGCTCAACACAGTAAAGATAGCTCTTCTTGAGAAAAACTTAGAACTAGAAGACTCCCTAAGGGTAGGTAAAGTAACCAAAGGTGAACTCCCAAGATTGAAAGATGAGATTAATCAAGAAAATAAAACAACAGAAGAAATTAAAACAAAGCTAGAAAATAGCCTTTTAAAAAACATTACAAAAGTATCAAAAGAAGAGAATAGTCAAAGGAAAGAAATCCTAAATTATGAAAGCGAATTAACAAAGATTGAAATCCTACTCTTAAATTTAAGGCTTGATCTCAATAAAAATCTTCAAGAGAAAATCACATACTTTGAAAGTCTAAGCCAAAGGCTCTCTCAACTTTCCGTGACCAAAGAGAAAGAAAGCTATGAAGACAAAATCACTAAATTTAATGATGTAGAAACACTATGGTTAGCCCTGGCCAAAGAGAATTATTATGACCTCTTTAATTACTTTAAAGGTTTAAAGTTACCTAGGATTCCTGAAGCAAATATTAAAGAGCGAGGCAAGACCTTTGAAAGTAAACGCCTTGAACTACTAAAACTAGAAAATGACATCAAGAAAGAATATACCGATAAAAAAGAACACGAACTTAGTTTACTTAATCAACTTGTCCTCTCCTGCAATTCACTAAGGTCCGCGCTCTTCACCCAACTTGGTGTAAAATACTTTTTCACCACTCTATTTAAAGTTAAGACGATTAAAACTGTACGCAATGAAATATTAGCTTCCCCCTATAGAATATTAAGCTACTTTTTTTCAAAATATCTTTCAGTGAGAGAAAAGTTACTTAAAGGAAAGGAAGGCTACGTTTACCTTATCGGCCGTTTATTATTTCTATTCCTCATTACCGGACTTGTTTATGGTCTGAAAATATTTTTCCTAAGCCTAACGAATAGAACAGATAACTTATTCCACTCTTTCATTCTCAAGAATAGGAGTTCTAGTATTAGGAAACATTTCTTTTCCCTTTGGAATAAAATTAAAGATGATTTTAGTTCGCTTCTATGGCTCTTACTTTTAACAATTATTACAAACACCTTTAACACGACTGACTATATCTATATAATAAAAGTTTTTAAGTTCTACCTCATTAGTCATCTTATAAGGTCTTTCGTCACGGTATTCCTTGGTTCTGTTTCAAGACTAGATGTAGGAAGTTTCATGGCCTTTAAGAAAAAGGCCATGGAGACATCACAAAAGTTTGCCAACATTTACCTTTTCTATAGTTACACTATCCTCTTTGTAGAAGCGACGATTGGAAAAGTATACGTCTTCAACATCATCTACTTCATTGTTGTACTGTACTCTCTATACCAACTAGTCATAGAGTCTGCATCTTGGGAAAGTGAATTTACTCGTTATGTTGAAAAGAAATTCTCTGGGGTTATCGTCGCTAATATTTTTAGTATTCTTAGTTTCTTCCCGAGTAAAATGAAAGCATTTTCATTATTAGGTGCTATCATCATTTTATCAGTCTTTGACCTCTTTATTAGCTACACAGAAAATTTTGAGATTTCAAAGAAAATTTCAGCTAACCTTTTCAAAAAACAAATTGAAAATATAGAAGCACAAGAAGGTGCTGACGATAAGATCCCAGCTGCTTATAAGGACCAATTCGCCCTTAGTTCTCTCGAGGAAAAAGAAGAATATGTTCTGTCAGCAAATAATGTGGAAGGGAGTATTGAATTTGAGATTAATGAGTGGATTCAAGATAAATCAGAAGAACACTCTTTAGTTGTTTATGGTGACAAGGGCATTGGGAAGACGACACTTCTCAAATATGTCACCACTTCAATAAAGAATAAGTCTGAAAGTGAATTAGAAGTAAAGTATGTCAAAATGCCCTCAAAAACGCTTACAAAGGAAAAACTCGTTACTTTTTTGAGTGAGGTCTTTAATAACGAAGAAGAGAAGTTTGACCTTCTAAAAATAGACGAAAACCTCTCTAAGAAAACGATTATTGTTATTGATGAAGCTCAAAATATTTTCTTATCCTATATCGGTGGTTTCGACGCTTACTATGCTCTAACGAAACTCATAAATCTTAATACCAAAAACATTTTTTGGATGATGTCCTTTAATAAGTATAGCTGGATTTATCTCTACAAGGCCTTTGGTGGAGTACAATACTTTCGAAATGTCTTTGCTATTAGTGGTTGGAGTGACTTAAAAATAAAAGAATTAGTTATGAAGCGCCACGAGAAGACGGGTTATCGTTTATCCTATGATCTCCTTATTAATGCCACTCGCTCCCAGGATGAAATTGACAAATATTCCTCAATTGAATCAAAATTTTTCAAGCTACTATGGGAACTATCTCGAGGTAACCCAAGAGCAGCTCTTTACTTATGGATCTCTGCCCTCTCTCGAAAGAGCAGCAAAGCATTCAATGTAAATATTCCCAAAGAAGCTGGTTTTGACTCTTTTGATAAACTCGATGATGACCTTATGTTTGTTATTGCCCATGTCATAAAGCACGAAAACCTATCTACAGGAGAAGTGGAAAAAACAACGAACCTTTCCCATGGGATTGTTAGAAACTCCATCAAGCAGGCCCAAGAAAAGGGCTTTCTATATAGAGATGATAGAAGCCGTTACATGGTAGACATCTCGACCCAGTACGGTCTTTTAAAAACCCTAAAACAAAAGAACTTTATCTATGGAAGCTAATAAAGACATCACTGTTCTCATCTTTGATTTTTTAAGAATTGATAAAATTCTGATCTTTATCATCTTTGTCGTTCTTATTGTATTATCTGTGAGAATCGTAAATTTATGGTCAGCAAAGCTTCAACAAAAGCTTTCAAGTAAGCGCCTCCAGATTTTACAGGTCACGACTATCTTCTCCTTTGTTACCTACCTTTTTGGAATTCTTAGTGCCTTTTATTTCGTTTTTCAACCATCAAAAGAGCTTCTTGTGGGCGTTGGTGGCTCTGCTGCTGTGGCCATTGGTTTCGCTCTAAAAGATCTTGTTGGCTCCATGATTGCGGGCTTTATCTTATTATTTGATCGTCCGTTCCAAGTTGGTGACCGTGTCAGCTTTGGAGATGTTTATGGTGAAATAAAGAATATTGGCCTGCGTTCGGTTAGGCTTATGACTCTTGATGATAACTTAGTAACAATTCCTAATTCAAGATTTTTAACAGACGTCGTCGCCAGTGGAAATAGTGGTGCCCTCGATATGATGGTCGTGACCCACTTTTACGTCAGCATTTATCAGGATCTCGAAGAAGTAAGAAACCTTTTACACGAAGTAGTGATAACTAGCCGTTTTGTATTCTTAGAAAAACCTGTCAGCATAACTTTTGAGGAAATCTCCTTATCAAATACATTTGTCATCAAGGCGAACCTTAAAGCTTATGTACTTGATGTTAAATACGAGAAATCTTTTTTAAGTGATATTACTATGCGAGGCAGTCAGATTCTTGGACAGAACAAAATATTAAGACCAGTTATTCTACCTGCGATAGAACCAAGTTAAATCAAAAAAAGGCCAGTCCAAAGACCGGCCTTTCTAAATCTATAATTCTTTAATAACTACTCTTTAATAACTACTTAAGATCAAAGCGATCTAGTCTCATCACTTTCGTCCATGCATTCGCGAAGTCCTTTACGAACTTAGCTTTACCGTCATTAGCGGCATAGACTTCAGAGATAGCACGTAACTCTGAGTGAGAACCAAAAATAAGATCTACAGGAGTAGCTGTCCATTTAAGCTTACCAGACTTACGATCATGACCTTCATAAAGACCTTTTCCTTCAGCAGATTTTGACCACTTTGTGGACATATCAAGAAGGTTTACAAAGAAGTCGTTACTTAGGGTTCCGGGTCTAGTAGTGAGAACACCGTGCTTAGATTGATCGGCATTTGCATCTAGAGCACGCATACCACCAATAAGTACCGTCATTTCAGGAACTGTAAGAGTCAGCATATTTGCACGATCTACCAACATCTCTGCCGGTGACATGTAATTACCTTCTCCATAGAAGTTGCGAAAGCCATCTGCTTTTGGCTCTAGATGAGCAAAAGACCCTACGACTGTTTGCTTTTGTGATGCATCGGTGCGACCTGGTTTAAAAGAGAGATTTACTTTCACACCAGCTTTCTTTCCTGCATTTTCGACAGCGGCACTACCACCTAAAACGATCACATCAGCAAGTGATACTTTTTTACCACCAGTAAGTGAACGATTAAAATCGTTCTGAATGCGCTCTAACTTTCCAAGAACATTTTTAAGTTCAGCAGGATTATTAATCGCCCAATCTTTCTGAGGAGCAAGACGAATACGAGCACCGTTGGCTCCACCGCGCATGTCAGTTCCACGGAATGACGCCGCAGATGCCCAAGCTGTTCTAACAAGTTCAGAAGTTGTTAAGCCTGACTTTAAAATTTTTCTCTTAAGAGAGGCAACTTCTGTAGCATTAATAAGGCGATGATTTACAGCAGGCACAGGATCTTGCCACAGGAGAACTTCACGAGGAATTTCAGATCCAACGTAGCGAGCACGTGGTCCCATATCTCTGTGAGTTAGCTTAAACCACGCTCTTGCGAAGGCCAATTCAAATTGCTTTGGGTCTTCAAGAAAACGTTTAGAGATTTCACGGTAACTAGGATCAAACTTAAGGGATAAATCAGTTGTAAACATTATTGGAGCATGTCTCTTAGACTTATCATGAGCGTCAGGGACCATTTCATTAACGCTTTCACTCTCATCATCAGATACATCTGGTATCCACTGCGTGGCACCTGCAGGACTCTTCGTCATCTTCCATTTGAAAGCAAAAAGGTTTTCAAGGTATTGCATCGACCAAGCTGTTGGAGCAGCTGACCATGCACCTTCTAATCCACTAGTCACAGTATCGACGCCTTTGCCTTTACCGCACTTGTTCTTCCAACCAAGCCCTTGTTCTTCAAGAGGTGCTGCAGCAGGTTCTGCACCAACACACTCCTCTGGTTTGTGAGCACCATGGGCCTTACCAAAAGTGTGTCCACCAGCAATTAAGGCAACAGTTTCTTCATCATTCATGGCCATACGACCAAAAGTTTCACGAATATCATTAGCAGCTAATAAAGGATCAGGTTTACCATTTGGCCCCTCTGGGTTCACGTAAATAAGTCCCATTTGAACGGCGGCGAGAGGCTTCTCTAACTTTCTTTTCCCATGGTAACGCTTATCTTGCATCATCTTTTGCTCAGGACCCCAATAGACTAAATCAGATTCCCAATCGTCTACGCGACCGCCAGCAAAGCCCAGGGTTTTAAAGCCCATTGACTCCATTGCAACGTTTCCAGCTAACACCATAATGTCGGCCCATGAAACTCGCTTTCCGTATTTTTTCTTGATTGGCCAAAGCAAACGACGGGCCTTATCTAGGTTTCCATTATCTGGCCAACTATTTAGTGGTTCAAAACGTTGCTGTCCACCACCGGCACCACCGCGACCATCAGATACTCTGTAGGTACCTGAACTGTGCCATGCCATTCTAATAAAGAATGGTCCGTAGTGACCGTAATCAGCAGGCCACCAATCTTGAGAGTCAGTTAAAGTCTTTTGAATATCTTTTTTGAGCGCTTTAAGATTAACTTTCTTAAATTCTTTAGCATAATTAAACTTCTTATCCATTGGGCTAGACTCAGCAGCATGCTGGCGAAGAGGCATAAGATCTAGTCTCTCTGGCCACCAAAAAGTCATCGGCTTCGCTTCACCTTTTGCAAATTCTTTAGCACCTTTTTCTTCATTGGTAGCACAACCAACCTGCACTAATGCAAAGGTCAACATGGCCACAAGGGTGATTTTTGTTTTCAACATAATTCTCCTCACTGCAGTTACAATTTCAAAAATAGTATTATTAAATTTGAAAAGTCTTAATCCAAATATCCAAATACTATAGAGTGATTGATAAAAACAATGAAGGCTTGTTTGGAAATATCTTTTGGACAAAGGGAGTTAAGGATGACTTTCAGGCACACTGCAGAAGAAACAACGCAACGCCCCAGGGAAAATTTGATCATACTTTATGTAAAATAGGTCCGTGTGTTTCTACTAATTCTTACCAGAAACTTGTTCTACACACCTGTCGTATTGATCTGTAATGATAAAGTCCACCTGCTTTTTGCGGGCAACTTCAATATCTATTCTAGAGTTCATGGTCCAAAGGGCAGTCTCTTTTCCGATTTTACCGAAGAAGGGAGCAAGCAAACGCAGCCTCTTATTGAAACCTACACCATCGTAGAAAAAACCACGTGGAATGTAGCGGCTTAATAAAATTGCGCGTGTATTGGGCCAACGTTTTCTCAAAGGCCTCAAGGCCCTCTTTTTAAAAGATAAAAACTTAAGTTTGGGATGCGACAGTAGCGAAGAGTTCTCCATTTCAATAAAAAACTGATCGCTTGCCTTTTGTTTTAGGTCAATAAAAAGATGACCCTTAAAAGAACTCAAACGCTCAAGGGCATGACGAAAAAGCGGCAAGCTCTCTCCATTTGTTAAGAAGCATTGATGATTAATATTTTCAAAGTCTAACTTACGAATCGCCTTACCATGGGGACAACTCTCACCAAGTAGCTCTTCACCTAACTTGCTGTCGTGATACAAAACAGGAACCCCATCACGAGTGAATTGCACATCAAACTCAATACCTGCAACTGATTGAGCAATCGCCAGATCGAGTCCTTCAAGACTATTGTCCGGAGCCTCGCCAATAATGATTCGATGGGAAACACATACCTGGGCTTGAGTACTAAATAATAGGCTCAAGAGGACGATAAACAGGGCAAGAGATCGATGGTTATTCATTGCTGAACACTAACATAGTCCAATAAGTTCGGAGCTTTGTAGGTTAATTTTTACAATATTCTTTGACTATATTGGGCGAAAGCTTAGATTAATAACAATAAAAATCAACTTCTTCTCGGAGACTTGATTCCACAATGGCCTCCCCACTTTCATAGAAACGAACAGTAAAGCCGCTTCCATTGCATAAGTACCCATCCCTTGCTGTAGATTCGCACGGGATTGTATAAAAGCTATCATTATCAAAGTAATAAGCACTTGTTTCAGATCCCTCTTGAATAAACTCTAGAGAATCTTCTTGCCAGTAATCATCGGTATTTGAACAGGATAGATTGGCTGCATGAGCTTGGCCTAAAATCAAAAGGGCTAAAAGTAACTTCATCAAAATCCTCTCTATCTCTAACTTTGTTTTTGATGGATTTAACAAATCAATATGCCCTTAGCAAGGGATGGCCCTATATATATGACCAATGTCTCTCGTAATTACAGACACTTAAAGCAAAATATTAACCAAACCCCTTCGCCACATCGCAGTAAGCCATAAGATAAAGGTAAAAGTGTCCCCCCTAAACCTATAAAGGGCTCCTCGATATAAAATAGGAACGTAAGCTTCTAAAGAATTCCTTATAATTGGAACTATTTAGTAAATTATGAATCTTAAATTATATGATCTTTTTATAAACTTTCCAGGCGATTAAAATATGAATTACCTCTTAACTTGTCTCATCGTTTTTTCCATAAGCTCTTGTAGCGTTGGATTTAGGGCCCCCTCATCTCGCCCTTCCGTTTTATATATCGGTGACTCCCAAAGTGCTGGTTACCTGGGTGGAATCATTCACCAACACCTTTTAAAGACCTTTCAAGAAAGAGATATCTTTCTTTATGGTATAGGCTCAAGCTCTCCAAGGCACTGGAGTGCCACCAAGGACGAAAAGAGTGGTAAGTGGTTATGCTCTAGAGAGGGGCGTTTTAATGGTAGTAAAGGGATTCCCCTTAACGAAAAAATCTGTCGCGGTGAAAAAGAGAATATGATTTATTCTTATTTAAATAGAGATAAAACAGATTATGTGATTTTCCAATTTTTAGGCAACTCTATGGGCTTTAATGGTCCTTTCATAAAAGAAAAGGTTACAAAATTACTTAATGACCTGGGTAATCAGGACTGCCTCTTTATAACCTCACCACCCTATTACCATGAGCTAAAAGATAAAAATATTCTTCGAAAGCAAACAGAAGAGCACTTCTTAGCGGCCATACAAGATCGATGTCGAGTAGTAAAAGGCATGACTGATGAAAACCTTAAAGGCTTTGCCAATGATAGGGAGAACTATCTTGGGGATAAGATCCACTTAAGCTCAAAAGGTGCAGATGAGTTCTTCAAGCAAATAAAACCACAATTACCCTAATCTCCCTAAGGAGATTTAGGTTTATCCAATAGGAATTCAAACGTTAGATTGATTACTGAGTTTAAAATGTCATTTGTCTCAATATTAAGCGCATGCTTTGCACCTATTACGTTTTTAACACTAATCTTTTTATTAGAAAATTCATAACTATTGTCTACGACAGTCTCATCGCCTGCCGTTAGAACGAGTGTATCTATATTCATATCACTTCCAAGGTGTTCTCTAAAGTCAGCTGATGCTTTGATTGCCTCAAGAACCCAATGAAGAGTTACACCATCGGAGCCAAGCCCACCTTTAAAGCGCATAAATTCAGAGGTCTTATGTTTTTCTAAACTAGTCGTTAATTTATTAGATTTAAACTCCACCTTCTTATATTTTTTTACAACAATAGGATAACCAAAGGATAGAGACACTTGGTCAATAAAACGAACGATTGCATAGACGAACTTGTTTTCAAGTATTCGGTTTATCTTAAGCCTAGTAAGTGGGGTCCAAAAACTCATTTTTAAGGGAATATGTTCTTTTCTCATTTTCTTGAGAGCATTAGTAATCACAATCGACCCGGTAGAATGACTTATAATATAAGGTCGCTCATTAGTATTATCTTTAAAGGCACTATCAAAGAAAAGAAGAACATCTGAAATATAGTCTTTAAACTTCTCTACATAAATTAGTTTTTTTTGCCCGTTTAAAACTCTATCTGACTGCCCCTGTCCTCTTAGGTCAACAATATAGACTTCACGAAAACCCCACTCTTCTGCTTTTAAAGCTGTTTCAAACCAAAAAGGCGCTGGATCCTCTAGGCCTGTAATGATAACTAGTGGATTACGAATAAGACCAGAATTAAAAGTAAATTTACTGTAATAGTTCTTTGTCTTATTTGTCCCAACATAGAAATGATCTGTTTTATTGGACACAATTTTTCTTGAGGTTTCACCTTTAAAAACATCAATATAATTTAGCTCTCCGTTAATCGGAAAGGCGAAAAAAAAACAAAGTATTGGATACATGACGCCGAAGTAATTAAGTTTAGATATTTTCATATCGGAATCATAACATACTGATCATCACATCTATAAGCACAATAGCGATACCGGATAGATCCAAAATGTTAAAAAAACTATTATTTCTAGCTAAGTTTTATCAATTGGAATTTTTTCTTTAGTCTGAGAAATAGGCTGGAACCTTAACCGGAGGAAGTCGCTCTTCAAAAAAAGCTTTTAACTCTTTATCGAGCCCCTCTCCAATAATTTCATAAATCGTCGAACGATCTAAATAAATGAGGGAAGAACCTGCTTCAAGTTCTGCCCCAAAATAACTAGGTTCATTTTTCATTAATTCCTTAAGGCCTATTATGTTGCCCGGCCCAAAAGGAATATCCACATCACCACGTCTAAAAAGCTTTCCCTTACCGGACTTTATAAAATAGGCCACTAAGGGAGTTTGATTTTCATAATAAAGAAAGGAATGAACATCATAACAATAGACCGGAGCGATGGTTAAAACCTTGTCCATAACTCCTGAGCCTACACAAATAATTTCTTCGTTTTTTACTTTTTCTAACATAGTCAGACACTATTAGAATTTAACTTAAAAAGAGCTAATCTATATCAGGTAAAAAGAAAATATTAGTACGCCAGATGCGCCCAGTTGGTAAGCTCTTCTTCATTTGTAATATAGATAGTCTTAGCAACTTGTTTGATTAATCCGGCATTTTTAAATTCCGAAATAAAACGAATAAGTGTTTCATTAGCTGTGCCTATCATAGTGGCCATCTCTTCTCTTGTGAGCTTAAGGTTAATACGATAAAGACCATCTTCTTCTTTAACACCATGAGATTCCTTTAAAAGAAGAAGAAGTTCAGCCAGTCTTTCTCGCACATTTTTTTGGTGAAGTGACGAAAGTTTACTTTCAGCCGCCCCCATGTCCGTAGAGAGTTTTTCAATCACTTCCATAGCGACAGTTGGCTCCTTCTTAACTAACTTCATGATGAATTTTTTATCAATAAAACAAACGTTAGAATCCTCTAATGCTGTTGCTGTTGCCATATAATGCTGCTTAGTAAATAGGCTTCTGTGGCCAAGAACATCACCCTTAGAAGCAAGCCTTACTATAGACTCTTTGCCATCGGCGCCCACTTTCGTAACCTTAATATTACCAGAAGTAATACAGTATAAACCGAAGGGGTGATTTCCTTGTACAAAGAGAGTTTGTCCCTTTTTATAAGTATTAGAGACTTTATGTTCACTTACCTCATGAAGAACATCGTCATTAAGTGAACAAAAAACACTTTGATTGAGAGCTGGGCAATTGTGGCATTTACTTTGCGGTCGATTAGTCACTTTTAAGTCCTCCGAGTTGTTGATTTCTGTAAACAAAATTAATCTAGGCGCACCCCCATGTCCATAAAAATTGTTTAAAATCTGATATCTATCAGTTATTTCAAATAAAGCATAAAAACTCACAACTTCATTTAATATCAGGAAGTTAAGCCCATTCGCTGTACAGTAAAGGTGTTGTTTTAATGATTCAGAATGGATTTAAGAACTAGAAAGAATTCAAGAAGTTAACCGACATTTATCAAGGCAATGAATTTAGAATTAAGAGCATTAAAGCAAAATTCTTCTACCTCATTAAACCTTAGATTTAATTGAACTTATTATCCTTAAATTAAGATTTAATTAAAGTGACCAGATCAGACTTCCCAATAACACCAAGCTGACTCCCCCTTTTAGCTTTAACCGTAAAAGAGGAAGAATGATTACGAAGAACCTCGTCAGGACCAATAATGGTTTTTGGCCTTAAATCAGTGATTTTTACATCATCATAGAAGATTTCTGCTTCTCCCTTAACAAGATAAAAGGCCATGTTAGGAACTTGGCCCTTTTCCATTAAAACGTAATCATCTTGTAATTCAAGTATTTTGAAAAACTCTTTATTTAATGTGGGATATTTAAATTTTTCATAAAGGGTATATACATTAAAACGGACTACTAAGTATCTAAGGTTTAAAAAATGTAAAATTTTATTGCATAATAATATTAAGAAAACCCAACCAAAGACGACTGCAAGACCAGTCAAGAACATGCCAACAAAGATCAATTTATACCTCCATATATAAATATTTATAGATTTCCTTATCTACAGAAAACTGCCATTAAAAAAAATTGAGAAAAAGGCCAGTCCAAGAACTACTGTCGAAACAAAAAACAAATCAAAGATTAAAAACATATTCGCTCTCCTTAGCTAGTTTAAAAAATATCTCCACTAAAATTCCATCCTAAAATCTTTAATACCTTTCATACTCATACCTTTAGCAAAGTTTTCCTTAGAAGCCACCCCAACACATGGCCATCCCCTTTAGGTATGATTCGATCAAATCTCCTCCTCCTTTTGATAAAAACGGTGACGCTAAAAAAGAATATACACATCCTCAAAGGCGCTCTATTTAAGCCATCAACTAAAAGTTTGATTTAAATCAATTACGACTTTTAATAAAAAAAATGAAAAATGATGAAGAATATTTCAGAAAAGTAACTTGAAAAAACTTAATAAAACTCTATTTATTGGCAGTAGAGTAGCCTAAGAAAAGAAGTTCAAATTAGAACTGATCTAAAAGTAAATGGAACAAAAAGAAGAGTGATAAATCTCACTTTCCCAGATTTGAAAAAGCAGAGTATTTTTAATAGAGAAATAAATCACCTTAAAAGGGAGAAAAAATGGACGTTCATATTCCTAAAGTAGAAGAGCTTATGATTTCAAATCCTGTTGTAACATTTTTAGATAGTAATATTATTCATGTGGCAGCGACACTCTTGAAAGAGAAATGCTCGTTCTTGCCTATCTTGGATAGAGAAACAGGTAATTTCGTAGGAATAATTTCTGAAAAAGAATTGATGGAAGAGCTGGTGAATGATTCACTTGATCGCTTTTTTAATGAAACACCTCTTGAGTTTCTAATGAACAAAAATCCTCATACACTAAGTCCAGAGATGGATATGTTTAATGCTGAAGAGATTTTCAGGGCCAATAATTTACGACACGCTCCTGTTTTAAAAGGAAAGAAAATAGTCGGTATTATTAGCAGAAAGGAGATCCTTGAAGCTGCCTTGGGTTGCATTAAAAGTAAGAAAGCCTCCTTCATTGAAATTAATAAATTAAAAAATTTTGAGACAGCAACTTTAACTGACTATATAAAAAAAATAAATGATCGCCAAAACCCAGTACTTTAATTCCACCCTAAGTAGCTAGAATTTCAAATCTTTAATTATATCAAAATAGGAAAAGAGCTTTTGTTAATCCTCTCCATAAGATAGGATCACGAAAATGAGAGACGCAAAGCTTCAAAGCATCCTAAAACAAGTATTTGGTCATACAGAATTTCGTTTCGATCAAGAAAAAATAATTAATTCTATCCTCGATGGAACTGACACCCTGGCCATTATGCCAACAGGTGGCGGGAAGTCCATATGTTACCAAGCTCCAGCTTTATATAGTAAAGGAATTACTCTCGTAATTTCGCCATTAATTTCTTTAATGCATGATCAAGTATTAAATTTAAAAGAAAATGGCATTGAAGCTGTGTATTTAAATTCTTCTCAAGACCCTAACGAAAGGCGCCTTGCTGAAGAAAAGATCAGCTCCGGTGAAATTAAGTTAGTTTACGTATCTCCTGAAGGACTCCTCTCTGGATATCTTGGAAATATGTTAAAAAAATTGGAAGTTTCACTCGTCGCAATTGATGAAGCCCACTGTGTCTCTCAGTGGGGTCATGAGTTCAGAAAGGATTACACTCGTCTTGGTCAGCTAAAAGAGATTTTCCCAGAGGTTCCGATTCTAGCGTTAACTGCTACCGCAGATTCAAAAACGAGAAATGATATATCTCTTCAATTAAGGTTAAAGGAACCAAACGTTTATGTTTCTTCTTTTGATAGACCCAATATTAAATACAGTATATGCGAAAGAAAAAATGACTTAATACAGCTTGATCACTTTATAAAAGAAAATCATGTTGGCGATACGGGTATTGTTTATTGCTTGTCTCGTAAAAAGGTCGAGAAAATTGCAAAGGACCTCGCAGCACTCGGGCACAATACAGTGGCTTACCACGCAGGTCTATCTTCAGAAGAAAGGCAACGTGGACAAGAAGCATTTAACAAAGAAGAAAGTATTGTCGTTGTTGCGACGATTGCATTTGGAATGGGAATAGATCGTCCCGATGTACGCTTCGTGGCACATTTGGATCTTCCAAAAAGTATAGAGAGTTATTATCAAGAAACTGGTCGCGCAGGAAGAGATGGAAAGCCCTCCAATGCGTGGATGATATACGGCCTTCAGGACGTTATAAAGTTAACTCAAATGCTTGAAACGACCGACGCTAATGAAGTTTACAAGAGGGTTGCCCGCTATAAACTAGACTCAATGCTATCCCTTTGCGAGACAGGGCAATGTCGAAGAAGAACCTTACTTAGTTATTTTGAACAGGAAAGCCTAGACTGCGATAACTGTGATGCCTGCTTAAATCCTGCTGAACAATGGGATGCCCTAGTCGACGCACAAAAGGTACTATCCGTTATCTATAAGACAGGTCAG
>JAFMBV010000156.1 GCA_017858255.1 Bacteriovoracaceae bacterium | reverse complement strand
TTGATCTGAAACAGGAATATTAAGAGAACAGCGAGACACTCTATAATCAAGCCCACTCACCCTAATTCTTTTGTTAGCGTCAAGCTCTCCCCCGGCACCACGATATTCAGTTGTCATGCGAGAGTTCATATTGTTAGCGGTATCGTTGTAAGCAACGGCTAAAAACTCCGATTGAGCGAATCGATTAAGTCCTCGTCCAGTGTAAGGATCTAAATAGTTAATCGCGACATAATCGGTACTTGCTTCACAATCAAGTCCTGGATTTAACGAACCAAGTCCTGGAGCTACATAAATAGCATCCTCTCTTCTTCCAGCATCAGGACAAATGGTAGTTCCGGTGTCAATAAACAATCTCGATCCATGAACACAGTCACCCTTGAACCAAACCTTATAATTAGGCCATGGGTCGGTACTACTTGATGTTTGCTGAGGAGATTCGTTTTCATTAATTTCACAGCCTTTAAAGACCTGGCCGGAGTCTGCGAGGCCTTGAAATTCATCGGAGTTTGCTGTAAAAATTGAATCTTGGTTTCCTTGATGGCCTCTTGTGACATTACAGCCCATTTCAAAACGATCAATGAGCATATCTGCACCAAAGTCATAGACTGTTTCGCCAATAACGTATGGTTCAGTCTTTCCAACAGCTCCTATTCCATTCCATTCACAAGAATAGTTATTTTCAAAATCTGCTTCGCCATCACTATTTAAGTATGACTTACCAATTTCCATACAAGTTTGACGGTTCGCCATCAATCTATGAACGAGCCCCATGTTAGGCGGTGGTAAGGTAACCTTTATAATGTGCTCAGGCACAACACCTTGCTCACTATAAGGAAGCTCAACTCCATCAAAAACAGGAACGATTTTATAATAATAAACTCTTGCTCTTTCGCGATTTTCGCTAGCATGAAGAGACTTAACAGAATAATCAATAAAGTTTCCAACCTTAAATGTTGGTAAATCAGCAGCATTAAGTCTTGGCTTTTCTGTGTAATCTACAGGGTGTATTAGTCCGGAGTTACTAGTCGTTTGAAATTCATAATCACTGGAAGTAAGGTCGGTGTAAGTTAATCCATTATCAGAAGAACGATAAACGCGGTAACCATAAGTACGATTTCTTTTTAAACTTAGGTCATCACCAGAACTTAAAATTAAATCATTCATCGTAAAGGAATTATTATCAAAGGTAATATCTTTCCAAGCAATTCTAACAATTCCAGAGTTACTGTACTGATGAATTTCCGTTGAAGTTGGATCTTGATCAGGTTTACCGTACACTCCGTCAACAAGTAGAGAACTACTGATACTACCAAATTGATTGTCGTTAGCCGTTGTGGGAGACAGATTAGTATCAACATCAACTTCTATTGGCTGACCAAACCTATTAAAGGTTTCAAAGAGAGTCGTAAACTTAAACTCGCCACTTCCAGCTGGAGCGAGAGGAACCCTACCATCAATTTTTGGACCAATGGCAAAGATATCTACCCACTCTTTAAAACGAGGAGTTGGAAAGGGAACCTGACAAGAGTTAATACCACTATTTAGTTCGGAATAAGTTTTTACACCTCCATCAACATATGAAAGTACTCCATAAGTATAAGACTTTCCTGGAGTCAATCCTGTTATATCTGCAGAGGTGTTGCTACCAGGAATGGCATCGATTGATGAGTAGCCTGGTTCACTATTAATTGCATCTAAATATTTAAAGCCTTGACCATCATTCTCTTTATAAAATATTTCAAATTTTTCAAATATACCACCAGTTGGTTGGTCCCAATTAACAGTAATAGCTTGACCGGAGGTATTACAAAGCTTTTTAGCTCCCGGAAACTCTGATATTTTAGGTACGGCTATTTCGAAAACTTTACATTTTACAACAGCATTTGCGATATCTCTTTTGGTGTAACCAGAAGCAATATCTTCTATAACAGGCACAATACC
Organism: Bacteriovoracaceae bacterium; assembly: GCA_017858255.1. GTDB lineage: Bacteria > Bdellovibrionota > Bacteriovoracia > Bacteriovoracales > Bacteriovoracaceae. The sequence continues at coordinate 3,713 of JAFMBV010000156.1, read as the reverse complement.
AAAACAATATGACCGACTAGAAATAGCGTTGGATCCAGTTATAAAATCTGACTCTAGTTCAATTTCGGTAAAGTTTCCTATACCGGTTAATGAGCCAGGAGTAGCTGTCATTCTGGTAATGCCATTACAACCGGGTTTAGGAGTGCTACTCTCACTACCTGTCTCCAATATTATGGGGGTCGTGTCATCAAATGAGCTAAAGCAATAAAGTTCCATTTTGTTCACATAACCAGCTGTAACAACAGGGCCTTCAAAAGTAACAGTCACGGTATCAATACTTCCAGCGCCCACATTGATCTGGCTTAGGCTTTTCGGGTTGTTAATACTGAGTAGGCCTGAGAAAGGAGCTAAGTCCGGTGTGACTCTATAGATCCGGGCAGTGCCAGGTATTCTATTTGCCTGATCACAAGTACTTGTCGCACAAACAACAACTCCTACTTTATAGTATGCGTAGCTTTCAAGATTACTAAGGCGTACAAAGGCATTCTCTGCATTAACGATTACATATTCATCTAGACCGTTTTTGGTGGTGTAATAACTTGCATCATATTGTGGAGCAGCTGCTTCTGCATCCGCCAACGTTTCATTAGGCTCTGCCACCTTTTCGTTGTAATAACGATAGTGATCAAAGGGGCCTAGGGCCTCAGACCAGGTCACATCGACTTTTGTCAATCCACCCTCTCCGGCCACAGACGATACCCTTACGGAGCTATCATCCCAATCCAAAACACCGGCATCATCTATCGTTGTAACATCAAGTACACTAAAATTTTCCTCTAATTTATACCCGGGTTGACTACCAAAGGTTGTAAACGATTTATGAATGGCACGAACTAAAAAGAAGTACTTAGTACCAGGACTCAGTCCAGGAACAAGCCTTTTTCTTTCAGTACTAAGCTGAGTACTTGTGTTAATTGTTCCGGGGTTTGTTAAAACTGTAACGTTAGAGTTACCCTTGTTGCGTAAATCACGAGGACCGCCATCAGTAGCTCTAATGTAACGAATTTCATAGGCAATAGGATCCGTACTTCTTGGTGAAAACTGAGTACCTAGAATAGTTGCCGGTACCCACTCCACATAAACTTCCGTTTTACCAGCTTCACCTGCCGCAGGGTAGACAGCAGAAATCCCAGAAAAGTTTGCGGTAAAATTAGAGAAGGTTGTCGCAAACACCCCCCTATCATTAGATGTCTTAATACCGGTTTTAGAGTTGAGCACTCCCACTGCAAATGAATAGGTCGTATTTACGCTTAAATTTCCTACAGTAAAATTCAAAGCTCCACTATAGTCAGGGTTTAAACCAGCACCATTAACTTCAATAGGGTTTGCAGAGTTATTGATATAGACGAGATAAACCAGATCAGCCTGGCTACCTGCTGCGGGTAAAAAGCTTAATAATACCTTTGAATCACTAACAGGAACTGCGTCTATGATACCGGCAAAGGCAATCGAATCCTTTTCAACTTCACCCGTCTTAGATGTTTCGGGGTTTTTATCTTCAATAGTTCCGACACATCCAAAAAGGGTATGCAACATTGATAACATAAATATTAATCTCGTTACTTTCATCATGGTAATGTCGTATCAAAATTAAGAAGGTTGTTATTAAATTCGCTATATTCGTCAATCAGTCCAAAGTAAGTTAACACCCCTATTTGATAATTTCCTTCCGGTAAAAAACCAAGAAAGTAGGAATTAACCCCATAGCCTGCATCTATCTTCACATAGTCGTTATAATTAGGAGAAAGGCTATTCGTGGCGTCAGCAAAGTTGAATGGCCCTGGTGTACCATCAAGCTTTACGAAAACGATAAAACGATCATACTGCCCTCCTGATGGAGTATCCCACACAATAGTCGCAGAATTAGTTGAGGTGTCTAAAAATGAGCTAGGAACATTTATGCCCGAAAACTCACTCGACAAAGGTGGCTCAAAAGCGAGAGTTACACATCGTACGATCTCACCTTCTCGACTAATTTTAATTCCACTTACCTCTGTGCTGTCAAAGATGAAGGGCAGTAAAGTAAAGCAATAAGGGTCTCCACCAACGTCTAAACCACTGACAGCTACTGTAGTATCTTGGGTATAATCAAAACTTTCAAAACTTAGATTTGTAATATTGGGTTCAGTTGGATGATTTAAGAAGCTATCATCAACTAATGGTGCTCTGGCCTTTGCTTCAACTAAAAGTCCATCCGATGCACCAGAGTTTAAATCTGGTGGTGTAAAATTAAGATAAACTGTACTCAAATCAAAAAGAGATGTGGAAAGATCAATAGAGGTTATTCCACCGAAACTAGAAAGTCCCGGAAAGGTACGATATGGGCTGTTACTTACATATTCTAAGAAGTTACCATTTGAACAATCATTTGTTAAACAAATGACCCCAACAACTTCAAAGTCCGCTAAGCTATCAAGGTCAGCTAAGACCACAGAGCTTTCAGAAAAATTAACCTTTTTACAGAACCAACCAGGGTTACTTGGTTCTTCTCCGTTACAAACATCGTTCTTTGAAGCCTTAAAAGATGACCAAGGTAGTGGCCCATCCGAATCATTAATATTGCGGTAGTAAATACGATATTCACTGAAAGCCCCTTCTGCAGGATCCCAAGAAACATCAAAAGCATTTAATCCAGCTGCTCCATTGGCAGGGCTAACATCAAAGTCAGTAAGGTCTACATCAATACTGGAGAGATCATCAGAGAATGTTTCACCAACAAGATATTCACTATTTTGCTCTCTTTTATAACCTACGTCTGATCCGTTCTGATTAAAGTCATAATGAATACAACGAACCCTTACAAAGTACTCCGTTCCAGGTTGAAGTCCATTTAATTGATGACTTATTTTCTTACCGTCAATGATCTTAACCTTTCGCTGTGGTTCTCCAAAGAATTCATCATCAAATGCTGCCGGTGTCAGGCTACCTGAGTCCAGTGCTACGATTTCATATTGATCAGGGTCTATAGGTTTTTTTACAAATTCGGACCCCTCCCTACGCGCTTCAGGCCAATCAATCCGAAGGGCATTTCGCCCCTCTTCTCCCGAGAGATTCCCTATACGAGAAATGGCGGGAAAGTCACACGTAACATTAGAGAACGTTCGAACAGTTTGGGTTAAAGTATTAGAGCTAATTGATCCGATAGAATTTTTCACTTGCACTGAAAATGTATAAAAAGTGTTAATTGTTAGATTGGCTATTGTTGCTTTCAAAAGTCCTCGATAGTCAGGACGAAGAGTAGCCGCGGGAAAAGTTGAAGGAAGTGGAGAGCCGTCATAGTTAACAACGTAAGTTAAATCCGTTGGCGAGCCACTTGCCGGATAGAAAAACACCTCTACTTTTTCAGGTGATATAGCGACAGCATCAAAGATACCCTCAAAGTTAAATGGCGTAATGGGAGCACTCGAACCCTTTGTTGTCTCGGGGTTTTTGTCTTCTACCGTACCCACACAGCTACACAGACCTGACAAAGCAACCCAAAGAAAAACGATAACTGATAGTGGTCTTATATGCTGCAAACTATTGCCTCCTTAGGTCACGACAAAAATGACGTAAGAATAAGTATTTATATTACTTAATCGGAGTTTCTCTATAGTGGCCTAAATCCTTACTGGATTCGCCCCCTCATAGGGAAAAATTGTCCAACGTTCAAAAAATCAATAGGATACAGAAAGTTTTTGTCAAAAATCTCGATAGGCTTATTGAAAAAAAAA
>JAFMBV010000046.1 GCA_017858255.1 Bacteriovoracaceae bacterium | reverse complement strand
GATAACTGTATTGATCATTACAAGTATTAATAGAAGTGGGTTTTTATCCGGCTTTTTACTTTCACTCATGAACTTATTTTAGAGCATTGGGTGATTGTTGACCAGTATGGCCTTATTTACTGCAGAATTTCCTAAGAATTTGTGGTCCTTTGAGGGTTGGACAGTTTTCTTCACTTTTTGGAATCAATCCCTGTTGTAAAGGCGTTCTGAACAGCCTTAGAATTTCAAGTGACTCTAGATTGGCCAGAGGCTCAGCATTAAGAATGGGATTAGCTGAAAGATTAAGGTTAACGAGATAAGGGAAAGTACTTTTCCCTAGTGGCTCAAGACTTCTAATGCGGTTAAATGTGAGATTAATTTTCTCAATCATTGTGGCACTTGAAAGAAATTCTAGATCTCCAATATCACTTTGACTCGCACTCAACTCTTTCAAGTTTTGCATAGATTGTGGAAAAATAAGCTTACCTTCCTTGAAATCTTTTAAAGAGAGGTAAGTAAGTTCCTTTAAATTCGTAAGGTCTACAGCCCCGATATCACCAGTAAGCCACAACTCTTTAAGAGTTAGCATTGTTGAAATGAGGCCTGGGTCAGAAACAATTGTGTTTCTCAAGTCCAATCTTTCGAGGTTACTAGAGACTTTATCTAGTCCAAATACTACCGTTGCATTTAAGCCGACAGCATTGAGACCTTTTAGATTGAATGCTCTTAGTGGAGAGAGATCTTTTAAGGGAGTGCCTGAAACAGTAATCTCTTCCAGATCCGTGAGCTTTCTAATTCCTTTTAAAGAATAGATTGGGTTCTGTTCGAGGGAGAGCTTCTTTATAGAATTGGGGTTTAGAAAATCGAGATTTTCAATACCCACATTTTTTAAGATTAATTGATCAAGTCTTAGACCTACTATCGTTTTAAGATCGATGTTTTCTCTTGGGAAGTTATAAAGAGCAACTTTTTTAAGATTAGGAAGGAGCTTTAAACGGTTAAAGGCAATCTTCGCACTCATCACCTTATTATGATCAAGGTCTACTTCTTCGAGTGAAGATAGATAATCAACGACACGGTCACAATTTTCATAAAAAAGTGAACCTTCACTCTGTGGCAAGCGATCTATTTCTTGATCTAAAAGAATCTTTAAGAGGTTCCAACTTGGAGAACCAATATCTTGAAGGGTACACCATTCCTGAAGTTCAAGGTCTTTCAAGGTATCTTGGCGATCAAGCTTCATAAATTCTTCTGATTTAAAAACTTCGATACCACTCGTTTCCTCTATCCAGTCGCCATGGGCACCAAGAAAGCTGTAAAGACTTTGATTTTGTGAACACCTCACATTATAAGGAAATTGCGGGTCACCTGTTCTAGTCATCGTCATGGGAGTAAGGACAACATCAAAGCCATTCGTCACGCCAGTAATAAACCATTGACCATTTATTTTTGCGTAGGCTGGACCTCCACTATCACCATGGCAAGAACCTTGACCTTCTTCTCCTTGAAAAAGAAGGATGTGGAAAAAGCGAGCATTGTTTACATAACGATTAAGCTGAGTGGTTCCCCACAACTTAATCCCTGCTTTGATACTGCCCATAGCTGGGTCATGATCACCATAGCCTACCTGAGTAATTTTTGAATTGATCTCAAGGTCACCAGGGTTTGCCAATATTGGCAAAGGGCGAAAAGGTTCCGGGAGATTTCCACTGAACTTCACCCACGCCACATCAAAGCTTGGGAATGTCATTGTCCAGTCAATAGGATAGCGAACTTGATAATCAACGATTGGACGATAAAGTGTTAAATCTGGCTTTGTCGTATCATCGCCAAAATATAACATTATCTTTTGTCCTTTTTTATCCATGAGGCAGTGTTTTGCAGTTGCTACTAAGTTTTCCGCAATTAAAGAACCTGTGCAAAAAATCTTTCCGTCTTCTTTTACGAGTGCAACTGTATTGAATGAGCCCGGATGCTGTTCTCTAAATTGGCCTAAGTCTGGGATATTGTGGCCGTTGATAATTTCTTGAAAACCAGAGGGAGAAAAGGACTGACCATTAATAATCTTGTCACCGGAAAACATTGGAAAACGACCGCTTGCGAGGGCATTTTGCACTGTGACAATGAATAGGATTATGGACAATACTTTCATTGACGCGTTCTCTCAAAGATATGAATATTCCACAAGCCCCCCTAGAGATGAAGGCTTGTATTTTCAATGAGTTGGCTTAAATTTTGTTAATTATTCATAGTCTTCATTGAGAGAATTCAGAAATCCATGCAGATATTGAAGTCCACGACCGTTAATCTGGATCTCTTTGAGGATAGGATCGGGATTTCTAGTAAGACCTTCACGCGCCTGAATTCCAATTTTCATATAATGGGCCAAGACCCCAATTAGATCTGCCATGCGGCCATGGTGAAAGTAAGGGTTAGAGTGGGCAAGGTCTCTTAGCCCTGCTGTCTTAAAACGACCAATAGTCATCTCAAGTGAGCAAGGACTATTTAGGCAATTCTCTTTCTTAAAAAATTCAGTAACCTCTGCGTTTCGGTTATAGAAATTCCAAAGACCTAAATCCATCTTTTTTGAATCATTACGATCTGCCGCTTGATTAAGATAAAAATCTCCGCGGTATTCTTCTTTTGGAATATATTTCTGAAGGAAAGCACCAAAGCCATGAAGTTCGTCATAGATGGCCTGACTGGTTCCGATATTATGAAAAGATTGGTCAGAGTAAAGTGGAGCTGCGTGACATTTAAAACAAGAGCCTTTATTTCCAGAATGATTTGGAAGGTTGAAAAAAATCTTTGCACCTTGAAGTTCTCGATGACCAAAACCAAACTTCTTATTGTGCGTAGGAAAATCTTTTTCAGCAACGAACTTAGGCCCCTTAAGGTTTTTAAGAAAAGCTCTTAGGCGCTCGGTAAAATGTTTCGCCGCTTCGCCTTTCTTAGGCACAGTAGAAAAACCATTTGTCAGAAGAAACTGATCAAAAGGAGAGCCATTATATTCACCCTTCTCATTTTTTTGAAAATCCAAATCATTAAGATAGGCAGTCACAGCGTTAGTGACGGCGAGAATGACTTCTTGATCAGACGCCTTCTTAATATCTACTCTTTCTGATGGATCTAAACGAAACTCCGAAGGAGTCGATGCATTCGAGCGAAAAACAAATTCATAGGAACCACCAAACTCTGGACCTAAATGAGCAAGGCCATTGTCTTCCCTTAAAACGGTCACAATATTTTTAAGAGCATTTTGAGATTCGCTCTTAAGCCAGCCCATGTTACGTCCGGTGAAATTGCCAAGGACTGTTTCTGAGTGGTCGCTAAACTCGCCATCCCAATGAGAGAAACGATTGGTATTATAAGGAGAACCAATGCCAACTAGTACGGGTGTATTACGTGCAGTATGTGTGCGCAGATCAGGCCTAGAAGGAATGGGTGCGATTGGTGCAAAGTCGCTGTATGTTCGCATGCCAGGATCACTAGGACCTCCGAAGGCCTGATCTACCATGTGGCAGCTAGCACAGCTTGTGGTCTCCCCCATAAAAGGAGAGGCAACTGCTCCAAGTGGTGTGACTAAAACATCGAGATGGGTTTCACCATTTTTTAAAACACTGTTAACTTGTCCTTGAGAATTTTGCCAGAAGTAACGAGAGAATCTACCGTCATTAAAGAGTCGCTCGCCTAGACTTATGAGTGCATCACTTGCCAGGAGGTTGAACGAAAAAAGACCTAAGAGGACGAGAGTAGTTTTCTTCATGGACATAAGCTTTTCCTTAAAATTTTACGGTAAAGCAAATATTTCAAACAGAGTTTGATTAGTCAAACATGAGTTTTGTCAGCTTAACTTATTGGTGAAGGTGAGAATTTTCTTTAAGGGCCTCTATGGGAATAATGGCAAGGGTCTCTTCATCACAGGCCTTAAGGATAACCTTTGGGGCCTTACCGACGCGGTAAGCTTCTAGCCATCGCCCTGCACATAGGCACCAGTGATCGCCCTCTTTAAGACCTTTGAAGCCAAACTCTTCTCTTGGAGTTGAAAGATCATTTCCCATGGCCTTGGAAGCGGCGAGGAAGTCCTCTGTCACGACAGCACAAACGGTATGAACGCCATTATCATTGATATCTGTGCGGCAATAACCATCTCGAAAGAAACCCGTCATTGGTTCACAACCACAAACTTCTAATGGACCGCCTAAAACATTCCTAGCATCACTCACACGTGCTCCTTAACTGACTCTTAGTTAAGGAAGAGATTAATGGAAGAGGGGGAAAGTGATAAGTTAATAATTAAGTTGGTGCGGAGATTACTGTTGCTTTTAAGGAGTTGGATCGTCTCTAATGCCAAATTGAATTTTATCAACATCAGAAGCATTTAAGGATGTATTCTCTGCATCAGAACCTCCTGGATCAGCAAATTCTCTTAGATCATCTAAGTTTGATGGAGTTGTCGGGCCGTTTGATGCTGTTCCCCTACCTGGAGCCGCAGCTTCAAAGTAATTATTCTCAAGTTCAGCGGCCAAAGCCCGCGTGTTCGTTGTTGTCTCGCTGCCACCAGAGACCTCAAAGAAAGAAGAAACAACGTTGGAGTAATGATAGAGAGTCGCCAACTCTTCCGGGCTGCTCTCAATTCTCGCTTTAATATTTCTCAACTTACTTTCATTTGTTACTTGGGGACTACTTGGATCCACTTCAATTACTCTCTCTGTTTCTGCAAGCCTCGCATTCAAACTATCTTGCAAGGCCTTCCTCTCATTATCGTAACGCTTTGAGATCATCTCTTTTAGAATCTGAACCGTCGTTTTCTCATCATTAGTACCAACAGTTGCCTGTGCCTTGGCCTCTGCATCCGCTAAAATTTTAGCAAAGTTTTCATCACTAACGCCTCTCTCTTTAAAATAGGCAGCAAATTGTTCAGCTTCTACCTCTACGTCATCTCCCGTTAAATCCCTTTCTAATTTTGCTTTTAGGGCCAAGCCTCTAACAATGAATTCTTCTTCAATATTTTGATTATCTTCTCCACTTGAAAGATAGTTTGCGCAATCTGGTGCATCTGGATCTTGCTGACACTGTTCTAGTAACGTATTTTCTTCCGCTACGGCCTCAGCATAACCAGAAGCTTCAACCAATTCCTTTGAGCCAATATTAACAATGTCATCAGTGTTGAGTTCTTCTTTATTTCGGCGATTATTAATTTGCAAAGATGAACTCTGCTCCGTTCCACGCATAGTCTCTATAAGACCTTCGACTTCTTGAAGAGATTGTTTAACCCCTGTCATGTAGCGATTAAGTTCACAGGGGTGCAACACAAGTGGCATAGGATCAGGAATAGTAATGGTATCCTGTTGAGTAAATGAATCCCAAGTAGGAAACTTAGCAATAGGTTGACCATTAGGTTGTTTGAATTCATCTCCAGCACAAACGCCTGAAATTCGCTGTATGCATTTATTAAACCCACCAAAGGCAGCCGATTGATTATCTGGTGATAATTCAGAAAGCCTTCTCATGTTTTCAGTTTTATAAAATTTAATTTTCTTTTTATTATCATCACTCGGAGTTTTTCCAAGAACAGGTACAAAACCACTCGCAGGATCAGAGTAAAGACAATAACTAGAGAGCTGAGTAATTAGATTGCGACCAAGCTGAGACTTATAAAGTTCATAAAACTTATCATGGTTGGGAATTCCTCTCACCTCTGCTTGATTTGGTGATTCCCCATAAAGAGCTTCCCTGAGGCGCCCTCTTAAATACTCTTCAAGCTTTCCAATAGATTCGCTTTTTTTCTTTTTAAAGTTACCTTGATTGTAATTATATTGTGGACTGCCATCAGGTGCGTTTTCTTTACCAGAGGTTTCCATCAAACTGATGACCTGGTCTTTTATATTCGCATTTGCATCTTCATTAAGAACTCGCCAAATACAATCGGCCTTAGATTCAGTTGGTGATGGAACAGACGTAGAGGCCCTGCAGCTTTCCACAACTGGCCTGAGCCCTTCGACCTCTTCAATAAGCTTTGTCATGGTGTCACCTTCATCTTCAACGATGAATCCACGGCGCTCGTCAGGCTCACGCTCACCTTCAGCAAAGACGACACTGAAGGACAAGAAGAGAAGAAATGACAATAAAGGCCACGATTTTTTCATAAGATAATTATCCACCGAAGAGCGCTTTCTTTAGCGCTCTAATACTATCTTTTTCGGTTATTTCGAGGGGTTATCTTAAGGGGTAGGGCCATCTTTTTGGCCATAAGGTGCCGAAATGATGTGGCACTCCCCTATTTAGGGCATAAAAAAAGGGGGGATCACGGCAATTCTCCCCCCTTCATAATAGCTAAAGATCAGTCCTCGATCTCGCCCAATAATTTATTGATTCTTAATTATTGTTATAAAGTCCCTATATATTGGCAATACTATTCTTTTTTGCTTTTTTTACTGAGTAAGTGAATCCCTTGAACTCACTTTAATGTCTTTATAATTAAGGATGTCTCCACTTAAGAAATCCACTCGCGCCAAATCACGCATTCGGTGTTCTAAAGTTAGCTTGTACATCATGTCCTCAGGAGCAACACCTTCACTCTCTAGTGAGGACTGTGCCTTCTTCTCAAGAGACTTTCTAAAACTCTTATTCTTTGCAATCATATCGCCGTACATTTTATCAAATGACTTCTCTAATCGTTCAATCTCAACTCTTCTCGTCTCTTCTTTCTTACAAAGCTCAGTTTGAATTTTTTCAGTGACTTCTTTTTTTCGCCCGTCCTCTGCTCTCTTTTGAACAAAGTGACGATACTTCTCGGGAAGCTCAAGCCCCCCTTGAATCATGCTTGAGAGAATAACTTTGGCCAAGGCCTTAAAGGATTTCGTGATTCGATAGTTACAACGAAGAACTTGAAATAACGTTATATCCAAACAAAATTCCGCTGGGTCTAATGATTCTTTTCCGTAGAGGAAATGTTCTTTATTCGTTTCTTTTTTGTAGCGAAAATTAAATTCGCGGCGAATATTTTTTATATCAATTTCAGTAAGGTCAAGATCACGTAAGGTTTTCTCTCCAAAGTCATCTACGAGGTCTTGATAAAAAGGATCGCGATCTTCTTTTGCCTCAATAAGATTTCTCTCTTGAAAAGTAACAAAGATATCCCAGTCTGGTTGGCCGCGTTTTTTCTTAATCGTGAACTCAAAGTTTTTAAGACTTTCTTGAATCCGTCCCAAATACTCCCCGATCTGACGCCTTCTCTTTTTTGAACCGGTTAAACCGATTACTTGAGCAAGCTCTTCTAAACTAAAGAGAAATTGATCACCAAACTTTTTCTTTTTGGAATAAAGGAAGATAAGAACACGTCTCTGTGGCCCTGACTTCAGTGCCAAATAAGCATCAGAAGAAATTACGGACACATATTCGTCATAAAGATTCTTGACGATATAGCTGTCAAATTCGACGAAGAAGACATCCTGGTAATTAGCAAAGTCGACATCCGTCGCCCCTACTCTTACTCGTCCAGACTTTAAAATAATTTTTGTATCTTCATTTAAAAGGCCGATCTGACCCGTATGAGCGTTATAAGCAAAGTTCTTAGTTTGCATACTTTGAGATTTAATCTTGCGAATAGCGCGAGCAACTTTATTTCGAGAATTTTCTGATAGACCTAAACGGCGACATACTTCAGCAAGAGTGTAATAAACACGAAAGCCATTCATTTTATCGCGTGAGTTTTGATTACGGTTTCTTTGCTCCCAGGCCATGGTCAAAAGAACTAAGAGGACATCATTTTCAAAAGCTTGAAGTGGTCCCTCGTTAGATTGAGTTGTCACTTCCAACATATAAACAGAGCCGTTATCATCCACACTACGAACAATCGCCTTGTGCTCTTCCGTCTTATCGTAGTCATCAGTTAAATAGTATTTGAATGGCAGTGCGAGACCGAGATTGATTTCAACCTTGAAGCGATCATCTGCCGGAGCTATGGATGAGTTCTCAGAAGCTGCCGGAGCAAACTCAAGATCGTGATCAACTTTTATTACTGAATCGACAAGTGATTGTTCAAGACCAGTATCTTCTATGATATTTCCCTGCATAGCTTTTCCCTGCTAGAGGTTGTGGCAAAAATTTCCGTTGCACTTTAATTATTATCCAAGAATGCGCCCATGGCCACATTTTTGTCCCTAAAAGTACCGGGCCTAATGCATCTCCCTAAAAGTACCGGGCCTGATGCATCTCCCTATAAGTACCGGGCATAATGCATCTCCCTACTAGTATCGCCTCAACTTATTCTCCCTAAAGAGACAGGCCTATGTCACCATTTCTTAATTCTGAAATAAATGTCCCTATCAGTACAGGGCAAAAGTATTATCACTAATACGCATCGCGAAATTTTTTTACCATTAGCTAAATAAGCAGAAGGAATAGTCCATTCGGTGTCAAAAAAGTCCCTAATAGTACCGGTATAATAAGAATATCAGAAGTTACTCTTCAAAAAGTCCCTAATCGTACAGGTCTAATTACCATTAACACGAATTAGCCCGAGCCTAATAGGGAAACAACACTCAACATGTACTTATAGGGACATTACCCTGTACTGATAGGGACTTTCGTTCATTTTAACCTGTACCACTAGGGACCAACATGGTGAGGGGGTGTACTAATAGGGATAAAAGGGTGTACTCGTACGGACTTTAGCCTGTACTATTGGGGACTTTATACTGTACTGATAGGGACATGATATCTTCTAAGTTACTGATATCATTATTTTTGTCCCCAATGGTACAGCCTATATATAAGTAAGTAAGTTTAATTATATATTACTACTATAAAGGTGTACTCGTAGGGACAACTCAGTTGTGTGTGTAGAAACCCTATCTAAAACTTCATTGTTTCTTCAATAAACCCCTTTAATTCTCCCTCTGTCTGAAGACCCTTAAAATCAATAGTATCCAAACGATCCTCTATTTGTTCGCAAAACGAACTCAAGAGAACTCTCAAAACAGTATTGTCAGTAATTCTTTTGTTAGACCTGTACTCGTAGGGCAATTCTCTCTTTGCTCGAGTAATTTCTGAACAAAAGATTTTTAAAAGATCTATATCTTCGGCCTTTAAACGGGCCCCTTTTTGGATATAACGATCAAATGTGCGTTCAGGGTAGCGTTTCCTTTCTTCAATCTCAGCCAGAGTCTCTTCCCTTGATGGGGGTGTACTCGTAGGGACATTTTTTACAAATTCCCTTCTCTGCTTTTCTTGAACTGCGGGCTCTGATTTTTCTTTGGCAGCAGGAGAATTCTTAATACGTCTTCCTGAAGTAAAAAAGTCTTCCATTGATCCACTCATTAGGCCTCCTTCCTGGGTGCTCTAGTTTTTGTAGTCTTAGTTTTAGAACTCTTGGCCTCAGACGTTTCAATTTCTTTGATACGTTCAAGGATCTCGTCTACTAAACTCAAATATTCGCGATGTCCTCTTTCTGAAGTTTTAGTAACATCAAAAATAGTTTTCTTATCTCGTGGTAAAAATCCAAATTTAGAAGAAATAGGAATCATGGTTTCAAAAAAGTGAACACCAGTCTTATTACTTAACTCCCCTAGCTCGACGATTGCCTTCTTCGACATCTTAGGTCGCTTATCCATACTAGCGACAAAGAACCCCAAAGATTCAAGGTAAGGGTTCTGCATTCTCTTCACTTTTAGACCTGCAGTAATTGTGTCACCAATAGACTCCATTGAAAGGTCACTTGTTTGAACGGGAATGATAAAATAATCAGCGGCCAACAAAGAACCTACAGTTGTAATTCCTAAAGATGGTGCATTATCGATCAGAACAAAATGACAAGAGTTCAACTCTTTGGATTCAGTAATAAGATCCTTAAGTAGATTGAATCCTTCTAGCCCTAATTGATTTAAAAGTGCTTCAATATTGTAGTTGGACCCTCGGGCATCTTTCTTTTCAGAAGGTATGATGTAGAGGTTTTCTCTTCCTGTAGCGTAGAAGACTTCATCTAAGCCGCCTCCGTTGGCCATAATGTCACATATGCCCCTTACCTTCTCAGATTGCTCCCAAATCGGCCCAATGACAGATCTAGTGGCATTGCTTTGGGTTGTATCAAAATCAATAATACAGGTCTTAAAGCCTAGGTCTGCTAAGCGACTAGCAATGTGAACTGTTGAAGTGGTTTTTCCGATACCACCCTTTTGTCCGGTGACCGAGATAATTCGTGGCATATTCTCTCCTCTCTTCCTTAAGAGTTTTAGACTGTCGAGTTTGAAAGTCTAAAGTTTTAAACTATAAACCAACGAGTTCTAAACTAAGTATTTTAAAACTAGAAAGTTTATTCTTTTAAACATTGTAACTTAAAACTTTGCTCTTTAATACTTTTGACATTTTAACTTTTAAGTTTGTGAGTATTCACTTTTAAAGTAGTAACTTTTCAAGTTTAAAGCTGGTGAGTTGTAACTTTAATACTTTTAACTTTTAACTTTTAAAGTTTATAGGTTGATAGTTTTAAACTTTTCGGCTCGCCCATTAAGAGAGGCTTTTGAACGATCAGGTGAAATTTTTCTCAGGTAGGGGAGGGGAGTTGAAAAAAATGTCAAAAATAAGAGAAATTTTGACTTGATCTGAGCCGGTCAAAATTACCCTTGTGGGCTTTCCTAGTTTAAGGCGGGGATAGAGTAGGTTTGAAACAAATCAAGCAAAGTTTAATACTTTAAACCTTTATAGTTTTAAACTTTGAGCGGGAAATGTAGCAAAAGCTCGCAGTGAGATCTTGCCTGTAATTCATTGTCAACATGAAGAAATGAAAAGTTTACGAGCTAAACTACAAAATTTGGGCTTTATTAGGGAATTCAAGCCATATTTTTTGATTTTTTACTTGCAAAAGGCATTGTGGATACGTCAAACTTAGCCATACTGTATTTTGCATACAAGTTTAAAACCGATTATGGAGGAATTCATGGCTAAGAAAAAAGCTACAAAGAAAAAAGCAGCACCAAGAAAATCAGCAGCAAAGAGAGAAGTTCTAGTTGTTGGTTCAAAAACTAAAGCTGCACTAAAAGGTTCAGGAAAGACAACTTTCAACGTATCTAGTGATGCTCTTGAAGCTCTTAATGACCTTATGTATCAAGCTGTTGAGCAAGCTCAAAAGAGATGTGCTGCTAACGGACGTAAAACAATTCGTCCTTACGACATCCTTGCTTAATTAGCTCTTCTTAGTAAAAGATATAAAGCTAATAAAAGAAAGCCGGTCTTATGACCGGTTTTTTTTGGCTTAAAAGGACTTTATCTGACTAAGCAAATTCTTATTAAGAACCTATTCACTTATTTTCTGCCGGCCATGACGATCCTAGGCCTTCTTCTCTCTTTAGCTAGCAGGATAAATATTTCCTGCTTGAGAGAGATCAATTTCTCTTTAGAATGAACCTACCCTAGCTCGAAAGCCTTTTTGATAAAGGTACCTCACTAATCTGATTATTTACGTCAACTTTCAATTTGAATGACTTCAATTTAAGTATGACTTTAATTGGCCAAAAGTATTACCCAAATAGACGTGAAAAGTTTGTGATAATTAAAGTTATCACAAACTATTAGTTCGGGTTAAAATATTGAGGAATTGATTAAGGGTCCAAGGAGGGTCTATGCTCAAGCAATTTTTCTTCAAAAAAATAGGAAACGATAGAACAGACAAAAAATTAGAGCAATTTATTGTTAGTGCTCTAGGCATTACCTTCTTTATCCTTATCGTCCGAAAACTCTCTAGTATGGAAATTACTGAATTTCAAATGATTATAGGCATTACAATCGCCGCCATTTTTATGCTCTTATGCGGGATCTATGCCGGACTCCTTGAAAGGCTAAAATAATTGAATTTGGTTTCACAAAAAAAATCAGAACTTCGTGGCATGGCAGAGTCTCACCGCTCTGATTTGTTAAAATATGTAGGGCCTGAAAACTCTGGAGTTCTCTTTAAGTTCCTTCTCTCTTTAAAAAGTGCGAATACCAGAAGGGCCTATTTTAGGGACTTGATTCACTTCTTTCGATTTCTAACTGAGAAGAAGCAGAAAAAACCTTTTGTCTCTGTTACCAGAACAGATATTGATCACTACAAAGAGGTTCTAAGGCGCTATGGACCAGTGGGGGCGAAGCCTTCAACGGATGCCACCATTAAAAGAAAGCTCGCGGCAACTTCAAAGTTCTATAAATTCTTAATCCGAGAAGATCTTCTTAAGTTTAATCCTGTCGAATATGTTGAACGCCCTAAGGTTCCTCTCGAAGTAAAAACTGAAGTGTTTTCACCTGTTGAACTTAAAAAGATGCTTGGTCTTTTTAAAGACTCTAATGAAAAAAATGCTCTGAAAACTGCTTTACTTCTTTTACAGGTCACAACTGGACTAAGGATTGGAGAAATTCTTGGACTTAAAGTTGCCAATTATTTTCGAGAAGGGGATTCTGCCTTTTTAACTGTTAAGTCGAGCAAGAGTTCACGTGTCTTAAGAAAGGAGCTCTCGAGAAAGGTGATTGATGCCTTAGACAGTTATCTTCTTTACCGGGATTCTTTAAATTCCTCTGATCCTCTTTTCGTGGGGCTTATCAAAAAAGATTGCCCACTAAGCCAAGGAAGCGCATTTGCGATTATCAGAAGGGCCGCAAAGAAAATAGGTATCGAAAGAAAAATCAATAACCACTCGGCCAGGGCTTACTTTATTACACAAGCACTTGATTATGTCAGTCTTGGGGAAGTTCAAGCAGAAGTAGGGCACTCATCAATTGTCATGACAAATGAGTATGATAAGAGAAGGCGCGATAATTCTAAGAAGCTTGGTGAAATTATAAGTTCTTTTGATTAATGAAAACTAGATACAAGTAGGCAACCGCGAAGGTTGCCTACTGAAAACCTTACTGACTTACCCAACCACCATCAATAGCTAGAGACTGGCCAGTAACATAAGACGACTTCGATGACATTAGCCAAAGAACAGTATCTGCAACTTCATCTGGTCGGCCAATTCTACCCATTGGAGTTTTAGCGGCCATAGGCTCCTCATTACCACCAGTAAAACGATCGAGCATCTTCGTGTGAATTGGACCAGGGCAAACAGCATTTACGCGTATATTTTTCTTAGCATATTCTAAAGCAGCTGCTTGAGTGAGACCAATAACCCCGTGCTTGCTAGCAACATAGGCAGGAATAGCTTCAATGCCTACAAGACCCGCAATCGACGAGCAGTTTACAATGGTGCCGCCACCGGCCTCGATCATCGCAGGTATTTCATACTTCATGCACAACCAAACTCCCTTGAGATCAGTATCAATAACCTTATTCCAGTTTTCCAGCGAGCACTCTGTCATTTGTGCAACTTCACCTTCAGTTCCCGCATTATTAAAAGCTCCGTGAAGCTTTCCATAGCGATCCAAAGTAGTCTTAACTAAATTCTTAACATCTGCTTCATTAGAGACATCACACCCAATGAAAGTACACGAACCATCTTGCGAGTGAATTAAGCGGGCCGTTTCAACCCCCCTTTTTTCATCAATATCCGACACGACAACATCAGCACCTTCAATGGCAAAAGCAAGAGCAGTGGCCCTCCCTATTCCAGCACCAGCACCAGTAACAATAATTGTTTTATTCTTATATAGGTCCATATAACCCTCCTTATCCTATTACCAATTTAGGCGAGCTTTAAGCTGCCGTATAAGAGCTAAGGCAATTTTATTTGTGAGTAATCTCATGGATTCCTCAAAGATTAGGGCCAAAAGTAGGTAAATATGGCCAAATTAAGACACTTGAATTGACTTTAATCCGTGCTCAGGAGATACCTTATTCAGATCTGAACGCACCATTTACTTCTCTTTGCTGCCGGTGTTTGGATTAGGTAGTAAATAAAAAAATGGATAATGTATGTTAGATTTCAAGTCATTGAAACTGCTTCCAGAAATTATGGAAGCAATCGAAAAAGTTGGTTACAAAAACCCCACACCTATTCAAGCTCAGGCCATACCTCACCTCTTAGAGGGGAAAGACCTTTTGGGTATTGCTCAAACAGGGACAGGTAAAACTGCTGCTTTTACTTTACCAATTCTTAATCGACTTGGAACTTCTAAAAAGAAGGCCAGGCCGGCAAGAATGAGATGCCTTATCTTAACGCCAACGCGTGAACTGGCCTCCCAAATTAATCAAAACATTCAGGATTACGGTAAAAATATAAATATAAAAAGTACCGTTATCTTTGGTGGCGTAGGACAGAGACCTCAAGTTCAGGCCATGTCCAGAGGCCAGGATTTTCTCGTTGCCACACCCGGACGTCTTTTAGACTTAATGGGACAAGGTCATATTCTATATGATCAACTTGAAGTATTTGTTCTTGATGAAGCCGACCGCATGCTTGATATGGGCTTCTTTAACGATGTGAAAAAAATTATTGCCAAGTTACCGAAGGAAAAGCAAACGCTTCTTTTTTCGGCAACAATGCCCAAAGATATTTCAAACCTTGCAAACTCTCTTTTAAAGAATCCTGTAAGAGTTGAGATTACGCCAGAAGCGTCCACAGTCGACAAAATTGATCAAAAAATTAATTTTGTGGATAAAACAAATAAGCCGCTTCTTTTAGAAAGTATTCTTAAAGATAATACAATTAAAACAATGTTGGTCTTTACGAGAACAAAGCATGGAGCCAATCGAGTGGTAAAGCATCTTGATAGCTTCTTGATTAAAAGTGCGGCCATTCATGGCAATAAGTCACAAGGAGCAAGAGAGCGTGCCTTGGAAGATTTTAAAAGAGGGAAGATTCGCGTCCTCGTGGCCACTGACATTGCCGCTCGAGGCATTGATGTTTCCAATATTACTCATATTGTAAATTACGACTTACCAGATGATCCTAAAAGTTATGTTCATCGTATTGGTCGTACCGCTCGAGCCGGTAGAGAAGGAATGGCCATATCCTTTTGTGATCCAAATGAAAGAGGTCTTTTAAAAGACATCGAAAAAACCATTAAACAATCAATTCCTGTTGATGAAGACCATGCCTTTCATGGTGTAGCTGCTCAGCCATCGAGACCAGCAAACAGAAAAGGCCGCCCACCCAAAAGAACCGATAGGCCAAAAACAAGTGATAGTGGAGCCGTATCAAAGAAAAAGAAACGGCCTTCACAAAGAGCGCGCAGCCGCTAGTTTCTATTCTTATTTATTGCCAACGTCATTTGGCCAATAAGTAAGGGTATTAAACTGAAACAAATAATAAGAAACCATTCCTCACTGCTTGGTTGTATGAGGCTCAGTATCTTACTGAGACCAGGTATATAAACTGCTCCTAACAAAAGTATTGTGCATACAACGATGGCCCCCCAGACATAGGGATTTCTGGTTATTTCATTGTAAAAGAAGTTGGACTTAGGTTGTCTCATATTGAAGACATGAAAGAGCTGTGCAAATCCTAGCGTTAGAAATGCGACTGTGACGGCACTACTAGTATTGCCGTAAAGACCATTTAACGTAAAAAAGAAAACCATTAAAACTGAGACGGTGATAACAAGTCCGTGTCCTCCAATGAACCACCACTTTTCTCGACTAATAACTGATTCAGTCTCCTCTCTTGGCGGCCGCTCTAGGTAGGAGCTGTCACCCTCACCCATGCCAAGCGCCAGTGCTGGAAAGACATCAGTGACAAGGTTTAAAAAGAGGATTTGAAGAGGTAAAATTGGTAATGGAGCATTTACAATGGCAGCAATTGAGACGATTAAAACTTCACTAATGTTACAAGAGAGTAAATAGACGACAAAACGACGGATGTTACTGAAGATAATGCGGCCTTGCTGAATTGCTAAAACGATTGTTTCAAAGCTGTCATCTTTAAGAACCATATCGGCCGCTTCTCGAGCGACTTGGGTTCCTCT
This sequence comes from Bacteriovoracaceae bacterium, assembly GCA_017858255.1. Taxonomy (GTDB): domain Bacteria; phylum Bdellovibrionota; class Bacteriovoracia; order Bacteriovoracales; family Bacteriovoracaceae. The sequence goes on along the minus strand of JAFMBV010000046.1, from coordinate 12,732 downwards.
TTTTCCCATGGCGATACCTATGTCAGCTTTCTTTAATGCGGGGGCATCGTTAACTCCATCGCCGGTCATGGCAACAACATACTTTTGATCTTGATAATATTGAATGAGATCTAGCTTTTGCTGGGGACTAACTCGACTAAATATAGCTGTTGAATTTAATTTCTTTTTTAAATTTTCATTCCACTGCACACGGGCGCCGAGTTCATCCCCTTTGATAATATCTAAATTCGCGTCTGTCGCTAAGTCTATGTCTCGTGCAATTTTCTTAGCGGTTCCAGCCTGATCACCTGTTACCATAATGATACGAATGCCTGCAGATTGACACTTCTTGATGGACTCTTTAATTTTGGGGCGTGCAGGATCGGCAATTCCAACTAAACCAGTAAAGATGAGTTCTTCATAAGGATTTTCTTCTTTGTCGTGAACATATTTATAGGCCAATGCGAGGACGCGGAGTCCATCGTCGGCCATTTCTTGGTTACGGGTTAACCACAAATCTTTCGTGGCGGGATCGAGATTTAGCGGATTACCATCCTTATAAAAAAAGGAACATGATCCTATGACTGACTCTGGCGCGCCTTTTACGGCCACGAGTATCTTATTTTGATAATCATGATAAGTGGCCATCATACGGCCATCGGGATCAAAGGCCTCCTCACGCAATTCAGGATACTTCTTTAGGTAATCCTCTTTTGAAGGAAGTTTGAGCTTATGACCAATATTAAGGAGGGCGACTTCCATAGGATCACCAATTGAACTATTTGGGGAGTCTGGGTCGATGGAAGCATTATTACATAATATACCAATCTCAAGACATTTCTCTAAGCTAGGAGATATTGTTTTATCTTGATCATCTATTTCGCAATAACCGTCATCAAGGTAATAGGATCTTACGACCATCTTATTTTCGGTTAGTGTCCCCGTTTTATCAGAGAAGATAATAGAAGTTGCCCCTAATGTTTCTACTGCTGACAACTTATTTACGAGAGCATTCTTACTGGCCATTCTCCACATACCCTTTGCAAGGGCCATGGTCGCCACGATGGGAAGTCCTTCTGGAATGGTAGATACAGCTAATGCTACGGCAGTTGTAAACATCAGCATAATAGTCTTTCCAGACAGGATCCCAGAGATTGCGACAAAAATACCGATAAATATGGAAATCCAAACAAGCTGTTGCCCAAGTTTATCAAGTCGTTCCTCGAGAGGGGTGATCTCTTCATTTGCGTCTTGAGTGATTTTTGCAATCTTTCCGAGTTCTGTTTGCATTCCAGTTGTGACGACCACGCCTTTTGCCGATCCTCTTGTGAGAAATGTTCCCTTAAAAAGCATATTTGTTTTTTCGGCCAAAATAACATCACTCTTGATCTGACCCGTTGATTTTTCTACTGGTACAGATTCCCCTGTGAGTACTGATTCATCTGCAGCTAGTTTTGAAGATTCTATAATACGAATGTCGGCCGTTATCATGTCCCCAGCTTCGAGAACGACAATATCTCCAGGAACCAATTGTTCTGCATCAACCGATATGAATTTACCGTTTCGTAGAATATTCGTAGTGGTGCGGCCCATGAGTTTAAGAGCTTCCATTGAGCGAACAGCTTTATACTCCGTCATAAATCCGAGGAGCGCATTTATTAAGAGTACAAAAATTATTGAAAACCCTTCAATCCATTGTCCTAGGACAAATGAGACAATGGCCGCTGAAATGAGTAGAAAAACAATAATGCTCTTAAACTGACGAATCAAAATACTTATTTTTGAAGTGAGTTTTTTTTCTGTGAGAATATTTAAACCAAATTTTTTCTGACGAATCGTAGTTTCATTGTCATTAAGACCTGTTGATGGATCGACTTGAAAATACTTTAATGTTTCAAGTTCACTTTTTTGCCAAAATGAAGAGGAGCTGTCCATTTAGTTTGTCCATGTTTTCACAGTGAAAGGGTTTATCTCTTAAACAAGTGATTTGATGCTAAGTTCTCATTTAAAAACACGTAGATAATCCTTTCTTTCAAAGTATTTGAGTTATTGCGATAAAAAAATGATTTGAATCAGTTTCTTTTAATAAAAGAGATCGTTAAGGATTAATCAGGGTCGAATATTCTGGAAATATGGTCTCTATACTAGTTCCACGCCTTCTGTCGTGTTCACGAAAAAAGAGACGGAAATCGTTTCTTTCTTCTTCAAGAGTTAGTTTTTTTCTGTCATCCCATTGGTCAACTTCTTCCATCCAAGAAAAGATACGCTTCATCTTTAGCAATTCAGACTCTTTGATGCCAAACTTTGGTTCTAGGTTCTCTTGCATAAAGTAAATAATATCTCCCATATAATGGCGATAAGCTTTTGGCAGCATTTGAAGGGCCATAAAACGAGGATGCTTAAGATGAGGGATATCTAAATAGATGTCTCTTCCATCCTTTTGATAACGCTTTCTTAATTCTAAGACCCAATTTAAAAACTCAAGATAGTTGGGAAGGCTTAGAGCATTGAACGTAGACATAAATGAAAGACTGCCCTGAGGAATACTTTCTAAATATTTTTCAACATTTTCTTTAAATTCAGGGAAGTTTAATCCATTGCGAATATACTCTGCCTGAGGGCCATAGGTATCAATACTTGTATGAAGCATAAAACGCTTAATTGATTTACTCTCAATAAGTTCTTTAATATTGGTCCTGAATTTTTCAAACAACTCTTGAGGAACCCCAAGGTTTGAATTGATCGAAAGCTCTAGCTTCGTGAGAGGTTGTTCTTTGATTTTTTTTAAAACTTTGAACGTATCAGGACTCAATAATGGTTCACCACCTGTGATACGGAAGAACATTAAGTCTTTCTTAAGTTTAGGCCACCAATTCCAGAAAGCTTCGACATAAGGATTATCTTTGTCCTTTAGAGGCATCTCACCTCTGTCTTCCAACCCTTTAGGATCATGGTGGCTCCAGCCAGAACTTAAGGTATAGCCTCCAAACTCTTCAACTTCTTTTTGCCACGTTGAGGAATAGCTCGGGGAGCAGTAACTACATTTAAAATTACAAGTTCCACTAAAACTCACCTCAAGGTAAGTTGGATTTATAGGAGTGTCCCAATTTTGGTCGGTAACTTTGTCATAAAAAGGTTGGGTCCAACAGTCTTGTCCACGATAGTGGCGCTCGCTGAAATGTTCTCCGGGTAAATCCTCTATATCCCAGCAGGCGCTGCAGCCCTCAGGTCGTTCTCCCTCTAGCATCATTTGACGCTCTTTCATTTTCTGTTTGGTGTTATGGAGGGCACTAACGTCTTCTTTGATTTCTTCTAAAGGAATGGCGTGGGTTGGGTTTAGGTAACAACTATGAGTGCGGCCCAGATGAATGTGAATCGTGGAGTGCATCCACTTGGCCATACAAAAACTTGGCGAGACCTTGTTCAGTTTTTCTTTGGCCCATTTAATTTGACGGGGGTCGTTGTACAAGTGCTAACCTTAGTCCTACAAGTGTTGTTAAGGCTATTATGAAAGCTTTTACCAATTATTCAAGAAATTTTACAGCTTTATCGAGGAATGTATTCAGTGGCCCCTAGAATGTCTTGGGCACTTAGTTGATTGATATTCTCTTTTAGCTCACTTAACAGTAAATCGAATTGATCAATAGACTCGAGGGACCGACTTGGGTCATTCACAAAGTCTGCAGTGCCACGCCATGAGGGCGATTGTGCTAGCTTAGCTCTTAAGAAGCTTGTTAAGAGATCTATCCAAGTCGGTGCCGTAAAAGTGAAGTTCAGTGAAATGGCGTCGCTTGTCGCTATTGTTTTGTGCCATACTCCTCTTGGTAGAAAGAGTAGAGAGCCAGGTTTTAATTCTATTTCAGTGGCATTCCTTGGCATGCCTTTGGGAATATCACCTTCCAGGTAACTCTCAAGCTCAGGCTCCATATCGGCGCCTATTGTGTAGCGGCTCATCGGATTTGTGACCATTTCATTCTTGGCCAGCCACCATTTCTTCGTACCGGAAATTTGTAGTACAAAATTTATATTTTGATCAAAGTGAGTACTTGTTCCTTGGTCTTTTGCGATCGCATAAATGAGACTGCGCGAATAGGTTAATTCAGAAAGCCCAAGGTCGCGATGAATCGCCTTAAGCCATTTATCAATGACTTCATTGAAGCGGTTTGGGTCGTCAAAGAAGAGGCCTTTGCCTTCCTTAAAGAGCTCTCGTGCAGTTTCTTTTTTGACCTGCTGTGAATTAACTTCATCATTAATACCTGGCAAATAGGCATTAACACTATCCGGCCAAAATTTGATTAAATTATCAAATGAATTTAGAAAGGGTAGCTCTACCAACTCACTAAGGGGACCTTCCAAGTTATGTAAGGCAAAAGGTTCCCCATTCTTATAGTAAGTGAAGAACTCTTCCTGAGACAGGGTACAGAGAAGAGCTTCTAGAGATGCTTGCATTCCTTACGTATTATCCCCGTAGTAGATTACTGTTGAATTTTAATTTCAACTCTTCGGTTAGTTTCTCTACCAACTCTTGTTAAGTTGCTAGTTAATGGTTTTTCATCACCAAAGCCAATGGCCGTTAATCGCTTCTCTGAGATATTGTACTGGGCAACTAGATAACCTTTAACAGAACGGGCACGATTTAAAGACAACTCTTTGTTGTATACCTTGCTTCCCGTTGGGTCTGTGTGACCTTGTATTTCAATTCTTAGATTTTTATCGTTTTGAAGGGCAAGACCAAGTTTATCTATAGCGCTAGTATAGTCTTTAATAATTAGAGATTTATTAAGAGCAAATTTCACATCGAGGCTTAGATTTCTTTTTGCCTGTAGTCCACAGCCTAGAGAATTTACTTTTTGACCGGCAAGAGTATCAGGGCATTGATCAATTAAATCACTGACTCCGTCTTTATCACTGTCTGTTTTTACGCGAGCAATATGAATAGGCTTTATCTTTAGAGGAGTCACTTTTTTAATAGTTACTTTGATTTTCTTTGATTTCCAAAAGGGACGGCCAAATTCATGCCAAATATCTTCGTTAGGACTTTGGTGATATTGGTAAGTTTTCCGATTATTAACATTCTCAAAACCAGTTGCTGTTTTTGAGTAAGCAGGGTGTTTAATTTTGGTTGAGGCATGTGAGGAAAAAAACATAGAAGTAAAAAAGGCCAAAAGAATCAGCTTGTTCATATCGTCTCCATAAAAAGATAGTTTACAGTGCTAGATTAGGTTTTAAGAGGCCTTATGGCAAGGTTGTAGGCTATTTATCTCCTAATGAAGACACTTACTCTTATAAGTTGAAATATCTTTGATAGTGAAAAAATGTGAGTAATTATTCATAATTACGATATATAAGATTTTCTTAGCGAGTAACATTCCTGAAGGAGATTATTCCTATTTATATGGATTTTATTTGTATATTTAATTTTCCTTAACTAAGATGAACCCAATGGCAAAAACCCTTTTGATTGTACCCTGCTTTAATGAACAGGAGCGCTTAGACTTTAACCAATTCAACCTTTTTAGAGACCAGGTTGATTTTTTTTTCGTGGACGATGGTTCTACAGATCTAACTTATCAAAAAATCATAGAGAATAATTTTAGTGGCCTTAAACTTGAAAAAAATCTGGGAAAAGGCCACGCTATCTATGAGGCTTTTTCCCATCTAAAGAAAACCTTGAATTTGAACTCTTATCAATGGATTGGCTACTGGGATGCTGACCTATCAATTCCTTTAAAAACTGTTGATCAAATGATTTCTTACTTAAATTTATACAAAGACCAAAAAGTTGATGCTGTGTGGTCCTCAAGAGTTAAAAGGCTCGGATGTAATAGTCAAAGTCTGCGTTTTCGTCCGATACTCACAAGATTATTTAGTGCATTCTGCTCTTGGACGCTTAAAATACCTGCCAATGATACTCAGTGTGGAGCAAAGATATTTAAGACTGAAGTTATTAATAAAGTTTTTGAAAAACCTTTTATTAGTCGTTGGGTTTTCGATGCTGAAACTTATCTTAGATTAGATCAACCGCAAATTGTCGAATTTCCCCTTCTTGAGTGGGTCGATAAGGGAGACTCTAATCTAAGTCTTTTGACTGATGGGTTTATAATGGTGTGGCATGTTTTTAAAATTAAATGGAGCTATTCGTCTTTGTCTTGAGCTTTGTCTTCTAATGCATAAAGAGCATATCTAACGGGCTCTTTTGATAAGTATATTTCATCATATATAAGAGTTTGTAGTTTAAAATTATAGCGTTTTGCTTTCTCTTGGAGCTCTTTAGCAAAGAAATCAGTCTTTTCGCCGAGAATTAAAAAAATGGTTTTTTTCTTTTTTAAATAATAGAAATCAGCATTTTTTATTCTATCAACTAACTTCAACTGATCGTGTGTATCGTCAATAATCATCCTAATGTGTTCTGCGATTTTACCAAGTGGGAGCTTAGGGTAAAGAGAACATATGGGATTTGTTAATTTAAGAGTTTCTCCCTCATCAAAGTAGAAAAATATATGCTCAGGATTTTTGCGATATTTCAAGGCCGTATCTACTATCTTAAATACCAGGTCATGGGATTCTTTATGATATAGGCACGGGTTTTTATTTATGTACATGACCTTGTCATTAAAAGCATCAAAGCAAAGGATAACGGCAAGGATGGCACCAACTCGAGTTAAGCCCCTATAGGGCGCACGACTTATGAGTATTAAAACTCCGATGATTCCTATTGTCGTAAAAATACCAACGTAAATCGGATCAGGTATTTTAGAGGCGTGATTAAATGGAAAGTAAAAGAGAGCAGAGGTAATGAGTAACCCTAATGTTATGAGTGTGATGGGTCTAAAGTATCGATCTTGTGGCTCGGGTAAGGTGTTCGCGATACTCCAAAGAAGTGGGACTTGTAGTGGGTAGACAAAATCAGGAGGATAGAGGGTATTTGTACCTTGTATGTGCCAAAGAACCCATAGGCATATAATAAAGACCGCGTGCACATTTATAGAATAACTTCCGAATGGCTTTTTCTCTTTAAATTTATTTTTCAAATAGATTAAGTTAACAACAAAGCAAATGGCCAAAAAACTTAGATAAGTCGCAAATCGTTTTTTTAGGAAAAAGAAGGACTTTAAAGGATAAAACCATTCTTGGTATTCTTCGTATTGGTTGATGTGTCTAAAAAGAATGTCAAATCTACGCCCAAAATTCAAAAAACCGCGATCAAAATAAAAACTGAACCCACCCCACAAAATTAGGGCCAATATAATACCAATGAGTAGGTAGAGATAGTGAGAGAAAGAGAATTTCTCCTTGAGTTGATATTGAAGGATGGGGAGAAGCAGCAACAAGTTTAGATGAATTATACTTGAAGAAATTGTGGAACATAGAAATATGCCTGATATTACTAAAAAGATCTTTTTATTTTTTGCAAAAGCCCTTTCCCAGAAGATTAAACATAGAAGGAAATATATAGAAGTACCGTAGTTGTGGTAAGTACCACCGCCAGAGCTATTTCCTACCAGGTGGGGGAAATACATTACCCAAGGTAGAAAGAATAAGCTCTTTCTAGAACTATATAGATTCTTAAAAAAAATGTAGTAAAGACTTCCTAAAGAGATCCAGCTTGCTAATGCAAGAAAGGGAGCTAAATTTATCCCTCCGATAAGTTGCTTAAGGTAAAAGAGCGGAACAAGCCAAGATGTCCGCTCGGACTTATACCAAAAATGTCTATAGTTTGGAATATCGTAAAAGTAACTATAGACGTGGTTAATAAAGGCGTCTGGGTTATGAGGGTTTGGGTACATCCACTCATGATTTGATAGAAGAAAAAGCAATGGACTTAGGATAATTAGAAAGAGAAGGGCGATGTTTTTGTGCTTTGAAAGAATAATTCTGCTCCACCCTTGAATAGAAAGTATTAACTACAATGCTAAAGAAATGACCCTTATAAGTAAATAAGGGTTTTTTAATACCATCTAGATTCTTGTTGATAAGCAAAAACTATTCACACGTATCTAAGAAAGCTTTTTGTAGAAGGTAACGGTGGCCAATTCCTCTTGTGATTAAGCCTCGGCCCTTAGGAAGCAAGGTCATCTTTGCAGCGACTGTTTGATCCCTTGTAAGATCAAAGAGAGAGTCACAACTACTGATGGCCTTCTCTATATTCTTCTTCTCCATGATGCCTGATCTGAGGCGAAGAAGAGCGTCGTTTTTTAAGGATTCTATGACCTGATCCTTTACGGTTAGATACTCTTCTCTTTGCTCAGGTCTTGGTCGGTAGAATGCAGATATTTTTTCTACCAAAGCAAGGGCGTTTGGTTTTTTGCTAAATTCAAGGCTTCCCATAATCCCAAAACACATACGAAGAGCGTCACCAGTAGCGTCCATTTCAGCTTGTTCTTCAGTAGGATATCTCGGAAGGCCATCTAAAAACTGACCTTCAAGTAAGGGATAAACATCTTCTCCAGTAAGGAGTAGGATGTACGAGCTAATTTCTTCTTCCGTTAGGTCTGTTTGCTTAATAAGCTCACGAACTACAAAATTAGTAACTTCAATTCTTTTTTCAAAGCGATCACTTTTCTCCGCGGAAAACTCGCCTGCAATATAAAGGAAAGGATCTACGTTATGCTCATCTGCGATCAATTCGATGAGCTGCTTTTCTCTCTCTAATTTCTCAAGTGACCTTTTTATCTTGGCCCTAACTTGGAGAGCGACTCTATTTTTTCTATGGGCAGTTAATCCCTTCTCAAGCTGGCGCCGAAGACTCTTTAACTCGTTATCATCCACTGTTAAACCGTGAACTGAAAATAACACCAATTGCTCACGTTCACTGGAATAGTATTTATCAAGATAGTCGTTAATCTGGTCATTGTTTTGGGCATCGCTTTGGTCAACCTCACAAGAGGAAGCTCTCTGGGCAGTCGCTTGTACGCTAAAAATAAGGGCCAAGAGAGCGACAATGAAGTGAACGCGGATAGAGGTTATCATTCCTCTTTTTAATGCACTGCGGGCTAATATTCAAAATGATTCCCATTATTTGAAAAATATACTTTCTAAGAAAGGATGAAAAAACTTTATGGTTACAACCGTGCTTCTACTAAGTTGTCGTAAATACTAGATTTATCCTGTGTGAAGGTGCCGCTATTCTTAAACAAAAGAAGTTCATTGGCATGGGGATACCGGCCTGTGAAGTAACCTCTATCATTCACTAGTCGTTAATCAGCAATTATGGAACCAAGTAAGAGGGCTCCCGCTGTAAGGATAATAGAGTTCGTTAGTTTATCATTTAATCTTAAATGCTTTTTCCCTGGAAGCGCCTGAGGAGCATTTTGTTGTATGTTATCGAGATTATTAATCGTACCAAGGTCTGTCGTACTTAGTGCCTTCGCTTTTGAGAGTTGAATAATTGTAAAATCTTGGGTTTTTTCGCCAATTGTGAGTTTTTCAGTGTTGGGAGTAAATTCTAATAAATAAAGTTGGTCCTTCTTAAGATCACTCAGCTTCACTGACTTACTTTTAAGGGGGAAGGCCAAAACTTGCCCATCACTTTTCTGAATGGTTACATAATATTCATAAGGAAGATTAAGGCTTTTCTTAGGAACTAATATTTTCCCGAGGCCTTTTTGGGTTTCAGCTGAGTGGGAAATATTTATTGAAAATAAAAATAGGATGGCCAAAAGTGTCTTCATTCTTCTTCCTTAATTTAAGTCTCTCTTTATACTAATAAAGATTAGAGTTTTAAGACAATGATATATATTAGTTTTTAGTGATTTATTCCACTATAAAGGCCTATTAGCTTGAAGTATATTTTGATTATGATTCTTTCCTTGGTTCTGTCTTCCTGCGCTTCTCTGCAAGAAGAAAGGATTCGTCAAAATATTGCAAAGGTTGATGCCTTGGTTATTGTTCACCCGACCTCCTACTTTGACTCTTTGGAGGAAGCAAAAATCGGCATTAACTTTATTGCTAATATATTCTTAAGGTATAAGAAGAAGGTTTATACCTTCGTTGAAACACAAGAACTTATAGATTTAATTTCTCGTAATTCTCAAGATGAAAAATCTCTCGGTTATTCAAAATATCTAACGAAAATTAATTCGACAGAGATGCTTCCGTCATTAAATGGGGAAAATAATCTTAAAATTAGAGGAAAGAATATTGTTGTTGTAGGAGGGTACTTACTGGCATGCCTGCGAACTGCTTTGAAAGACTTATCTGAAAGTAACTTAAATGAAAAAAAAGTGCTTAATATTTACTTACCGTTGCGTGCGATCTACGGGAAAGAAATTGCTAAAAATACCCGCCCGACCAACATGGGCCAATTAAAGAGACGAATAAGGTCTTTTATTCCTAAAGATTTTAATGTCGAAGTCTATAGAGATAGTAAGGTAATAATAAAAATAAAGGGTACAGGTACGAAAGTAGTAAGACTCTATTTGCGAGTAGCTAAAGATATTCACTATCCTCATGAAAAATTTTGATTAGAAAATATCAAATTCCCTATAGTCACTTAAGAGGTTGTATTCGCAATCTACGGCATCGTCATTAATATCTTTTGTTAATATAGATAGGTACTTCTTTGAGGCTTTATCCCAACGCTGAAATATGACTTGGTCTATAGCAAGAGTGGTAAGTACTTCATTAGGTAAATCTATTATGGCCGCACAACCATAAATTACTTTATTATTCTTTAATTTAAAGAGTCCTAAGATGAAATCTTCGTCACCACCGCTTGTCATGCGTAAGGTTGTTTCACCAAAGAAGGGAAGGCTTTCAATAGCGTAGTAGTCATCATTTTTAAGGAACTTAACGTCTCCTTGTGAGTTAAGGAGGAAAATGACTTCTTCTGAGTCAAAATATCCAGTATTAACTTTGACTTTAAATTTACCAAACGAATTCGCAAATATTGAATTTGTAAAAAAGAGAATAGTTAGAATGACTAGATTTTTTATCAATGATATCTCAACTGTTGATTTTGAAACTTGATAAAACAATTTTGATATTGAGTTGTAAACACTATGTAGCTTCACAGGATCATTATTTCATACTCAATGCTTCATCAGTAGTATTGTTCCTCGTAGATTTTTCGAGGTAAATATATAGAATCATATACATATGAGACTAATCTTTATCTTTGTTTTAATTATTTGTACTGCTAGTTCATCGGCTAAAAGCCTGTGCGAGGTTTATACCTGGATGGCCTGCCCCGATGCATTTGCTGCAAGTCGATCTAACACTTCAGCCTCTCTTCCACTAAATAGTGCTGCAGCACCCACGAACCCCGCAAGCATGAGTACAGAGCGAGGGCTAGGTCTAGAAGTGATAAGACTTAGATCTTATTATGACGTTAGCATTATAAGTGGCACTGGTGTTATTGGCTCTTCACTTTCCATTTCAAATAATGAGGGGACTTTCTTCGGAGGGCGTCCTCCCGAGAACTTGGTTAAATATAATGAACGCGAAATTGATGATAAGAAGTATAAATCACCTAAGTTCACGAGTTTATTTGCGGTCAAGTTGTTAGGAGGAAAGAAAAAGAATTCTTTTCGATTAAATCTTGGAGGAATGGGCCAATACAATAAAGACACGAAGGGAATTAGTGGTGGACTTGGACTTAGCGCTGCTCTTGGGCCATTAAGTATGGGGGTGGCCCGTTTAAAAAATGACCACTATGATTTAATTAATCTTGAAGAAGAGGAGTATTATTCAAACTCTTTCACTCTTGGAATAAAAATTGCTTCCATGGCCTTTGATTGGACTTAAATAAAGAATAACGCCAATAATTGGTCTAGGATTCGAATCTTGACGGCAACACTATTTACAAAGAAATTTATGTTCACCTATGGAAAAAGACAAGAAGAGTCTATTTTTCCATTCTCTTCGGTAGAGTTTAATTCTAATGGCGAAATTAGTGAGATCAAAAATCTTGAATTTTTTTTAGGGCTTCAATACGCAATAAAGAAGTCAGTCATAGTTGGAGTCTTCAGTAATTATTACTTATTGGATTCACTTTCTCTTGGCCTAACGATATTTATCTAATCCTGTTCAGAAATTTCTTTAACGACTATTTTTTTGAAATGACGGCCATATAGTTATCGCTAAAGCGTTTGCCTTTTAAAAATGGAAAGATTTGACGCCAGTGAAGAGAAAGACCAGGCATTCTGCCATTTTGGATGAATTTAATTTCAGTCAACTCTAAGTCACTTATCTCATTGATCATATTCTTGAGATCATAAGGAGCGACCGCTGTAATATGGGCAGGGTAGCTCTTTCCACCAAAAGCACTATGGTATCCACGTAGTGTGAAAGAGATAAGACTTGTTAGACTCTCAGGATTTGGTGTTGAGAGTAGTATGTGACCGCCGCTTTTAGTAATCCTGCTAAGCTCTCTCAAAAAATGTCTTGGATTTTCCAAGTGCTCAATAACCTCACTGGCCACAACAATATCGTAATTAGAAAAGCTATCAGTAAAGTTTTGATTACAATCATGTTGGATAAAATTAAATGGTGTGTTTTTAAAATTTGTGAAGTCTGCCCCAGTAAGAGACGCATTTGGGCAAATATGATTTACTTTCTGTAAGAGTGTGCCTTGACCACAGCCGATATCAATAAGATTCACCTGATCAGTTATTTTCTTAGCTATCTCTTTAATAAAATTATCTAATATGGCATCGGAAGAGCTACCTGCAGATTCAAGTGATGCCTGTTGACGGAACGAATCTATTTCATGTTCTTTCATTATTTAATACCTTCAGGTAAGCAAATTGAATA
>JAFMBV010000155.1 GCA_017858255.1 Bacteriovoracaceae bacterium | reverse complement strand
TTTTGAACTTTCAAGAGGGCTTCTTTTTTTATGGCCTTGCTTGAAAAGTTCAATATGCAGATTTATATTCGCAAGTCTGGGATAAATATTCGAGGGATAACTAAGTGTTTGGACTTGTTAAAATAAAATGCACTTGATTTAATGTAAAAACTAATATACCTTGCGGGGGTATATGGGGGTCAATATGAAAACATTGAATATAGAAGTAGAAGGTATGAATTGTGGCGGTTGTGTAAATAAAATAACCGGGCATTTTCAATCGATTGATAATATTGAGGAAATCAAAGTCAATTTAGAAGATCAAAAAGTTCTGATTATCGGTAGTGATGATCTTTCAAATATGAAGGTCAGAAATGATTTAATAGAGCTTGGTTTTAGTGTAAAGAGTATTAAAAAGGCATAATATGGAAACGATTTCTCTTAAAGTTGGGGGAATGAGCTGTGCCAGTTGTGCCAGCTCAATTGAAAAGGAAGTTGCATCCTTAGATGGTGTAATCAGCTCTAGTGTCAATTTTGCTGTTGAAACTGGAAAATTTGAAGTACAGGACAATAACGTTAGAGATAAAGTTATCGAGAAGATCAAGTCTCTTGGTTACTCAATAGCTGATGATGAAAAAGTGGCTACTAATGTAGAGAAAATTGATGAGAACTTTTCTAAGTTTGTGATTTCAATCGTTTTAGCAATTATGATATTTGCTTTGGCAATGTGGCCTCTAAAAGGCTGGCCTTCTAAAGATGTAAATTGGTATTTGCAATTGGCCTTATGTGTTCCTATATGGGGATGGGTTGGATTAAAGTTTCAAAAATCTCTTCTTCACTTCTTAAAAAGTGGAAAGTCTAATATGAATACTCTTATAGGGCTTGGGACTACAGCTGCTTTTCTTTATAGTTTTTTTATAACTATTTTCTCTGAATATTCAGTTCAAATGGGGCTTACCCAAAAAGTTTATTTTGAAGCAGTCGGTTTTATTATTTCTTTTGTTTACTTAGGACAATACTTTGAGGAAAAAGCGAAGAGAAAGACTACAGAGGCCCTAAACTCCCTTTTTCAGCTAAGTTCAAAGAATGCGACGCTTATAACTGATGGAGAGTTAAGAGAAGTTAAGATAGAAGATGTTAAAGTTGGTGATGTTATTAGGGTGAAGCCTGGAGAAAAGTTTCCTGTTGATGGTAAAATTATCAAAGGAGAGTCAGCGATTGATGAATCTATGATTTCTGGTGAACCAATTCCTGTGACAAAACAAGCTGGGGATCAACTTTTTACAGGAACAATAAATGGTGACAGTGTTATTGAGTATCGAGCAACTAAAGTAGGGAATGATACTTTCCTGTCGCAAATAATTAATTTTGTAGAACAGGCACAGAACTCTAAACCAGAAATTCAAAAATATGCAGACAAGATAAGTTCAGTTTTTACTCCTGTAGTAATAGTTTTCTCAATTGTTACATTTCTATCTTGGTTTTTTCTAGGCCCTATGCCCATTTGGGGAAATTCAGTTTCTAACTTTATTGCTGTTCTTGTTATCGCTTGTCCATGTGCTTTAGGACTAGCGACACCAACTGCTGTAGTCGTTGCTACTGGTAGAGCGTCCTTAAAAGGTTTATTGATTGGTGGTGGAGATATCATTGAAAAAGCAATTGGGATTGATACGATTATATTTGATAAAACTGGAACTATAACTGAAGGAAAACCTTCTGTAATTGAAGTGAATATAAAAGATAGTGATGAAGCTATTTTGAAAGAAGTTGCATCAATTGAACAGTTTTCTGAACATCCTCTTTCTAAAGCCATTGTGAACTACTCTAAAGAACAAGGGATTGAACTAGAAGAACCAGATAGCTTTGAGATAGTAAAAGGGAAGGGCTTAAAAGCTGAAATTGATGAAAGTGACTATTTAATCGGAAATGAGAAATTATTAAATGAAAATAATGTGTTTCTTGATAACAATATTATGACAGACCAAGTTGGAAGCTTTGTGTTTATTTCAAAAAATAAGAAGCATGTAGGTTCAATTATAGTTGGAGATAAAATCAAAGACTCTTCCAAGCATACAATAGAGCAACTTAAAGAACGTGGCATAGAAACTTGGATGATAACAGGTGATAATGAGATTATTGCTAAAGCTGTATCCAAAGAACTAGGCATTGATCATTTTATAGCAAATGCTCTTCCCCTTGAAAAATCAACTAAACTAGAAGAGCTTCAAAATAGTGGTAAGACTGTCGCTATGGTTGGGGATGGTGTTAATGATGCTCCTGCATTAGCAAAGGCTGACCTTTCAATGGCGATGGGAACTGGTACTGATGTGGCCATAAATGCTTCAGACGTTACAATTGTAAAGGGTGATCTTTCAAAGGCACTAGAGTTTATTGAGTTGTCTGAAGGGACTATGAAGATTATTAAACAAAATCTTTTCCTTTCAATGGTCTACAATACATTATTGATTCCAATTGCAGCAGGTGTTCTTGTTATTTTCGGTGGGCCTATGATGCCTCCTGTTTTAGCAAGTGTCGCTATGGCATTAAGTAGTATTTCTGTTGTTTCCAATAGTCTTAGAATTAAGAATATTATCTAATTTCAGATACTTGTATTGAGATTTACCCTGATGGGGTATGTATAAAATATAGGGGTATAGGGTATTAATGGCGCGATGCGGAGCGTTAGGCTAATCTATCTTCAGATAATGAAGGCAATGACTCTGTTGGCTTTGGAATTAAAATAAGGTTTTAGAGAGTAAGTTATGGAAAAAAAAGGTGCTGATCACAAATCACATTTAGCAAGAGTTAATAGAATTGAAGGTCAAGTAAAAGGCATTAAAGGTATGATTGAAGAAGGTAAGTATTGTGTAGATATACTTACCCAAATCAAGGCAATTAGAAGTGCTCTAAAGGGACTTGAGCTTCAAATCCTTGAAGGGCACGCAAATCATTGTTTGTTGAATGCAGTAAAGTCAGGCTCTAAAAAAGATGCAGAAGAGAAAATCAATGAGATCATGGAGTTGATTAAGAAATCATCTAAGTCTTAATAATGAAAAACATGTCTTCTAACGACCCTGCTCAGCTCAAATACTGATAGTCCTCCAATCGTTGCACCCACTAACCAATACAGAGCAAGACTTAAGTATACTTCAGAGCCTAGTATAATAAAGCTAGATAGAGCGATTATTGAAATAGAAGTATAATAAAGAATTCTTGATTCTTTTATTTTCCTTACTTCACTAGATTTTAATATGTACGCTGCAAAGAGAGCACCACTTCCAATAAAAATTGATCCGCAAATGGCCATACAGATATTCTCACCAAATTTATGATGAAAGTAATGAAATAGTTCATAATTATTCGTTAGGCTAAGACTAAACTGTGGACAAAAAGTAAGAGTAAGGGCTCCAATAAAGGCTTGAATACCTAATAGTTTAGAAAAAACAGTTTTATGGGATGGATCGAGATCAGCTTTAACAAAGTTTAAAATTCTATTGCTCAACTCTTCTGGCGGGTTAACTCCTTTAGAGTTCATAAAATCCAAGAAGTCCTTATTGTCTTTGTTGTTAGGATCAATCATTTCGCTTCTCCTATTAACTTAGCTTTGAGTTTTTTTATACCTCTTGAAACTAACTTTCTCGAATTAGCCTCTGAAGTTTTTAATGCCTTAGAAATGTCAGTAAAATCTTCTTCTGAGTAGTAACGTAACTTGATTGCCAGTTTCTCCTTTTCAGAAAGTGACTTAACAGAGTCGAGATCGATTTTATCGTCGATCTCCTTAGTTTCGCAAATGAGTTGATCTTCATTTATAGAAACGAGCTTTATTTTGCGACTCTTCTTAACAGAGTCGAGTAATTCACTCCTACAAATTGTATATATCCACTTTAAAAGTGGGTGCTCTGAGCTATATAAATGGCGTGAATTATGAAACTTAACAAAAATATTCTGAAATATATCTTCGATAACATTCTTGTCAGACAGCCTTTTGTCTAGATAGCTATAAACTCGATCTTTATGTCGTAAATATATTACTTCAAAGGCCATATTTTCACCGTTCTTATAAAGCTCCATGAGCTTAGTATCTTCTAAATGTGAAAATGGATTTTCCATCCTCTACCTCTTATTACGACGAGTATGCCTATTTTGTGACAAAAGCTTTTCAAAAGTACCCCACGGGGGTATAACTATTTAAAAATACAATAGTTTTATTAAAAAAGTAAGTTTTTTGTCACAAATAGTGGCTGCCTTTCGTAATAGGTAGTGAAGATACTTTTAATGGGGGACTCTTATGCATAGGTTGATATTAATTTTAATTTTAGGCACCTCTTCCTTACCTTCATGGGGCCATGGTGATGAGGATCATTCTGAAATGAAGAAAGAAATTCAACCTGTAGCTAGCGCAGATAATGAACTTAAGCAGAAATATACCCAAATTAATAAGCTCTATATTAAGACAGTTAAGCCTATATTTAAAAAATCGTGCTTTGATTGTCATGGAAATACAACTAACTACCCTTGGTATTATAAAGTTCTTGGAGTAAAGCAGCTAATTGATAGTGATATAAAGGAGTCAAAGAAGCACCTAGACTTTTCAAAAGACTTTCCTTTCATAAGCCACGAGACACCGCTAAAAGATTTAGATGCTATTGGTAAGTCTGTTAACAATAATTCCATGCCACCATTTCGCTATCTCATTATGCATGGAGATAAAAAACTAACTAAAGATGAAATAAAACAGGTTGATAAATGGATAAGAGAATCAAAAGAGTTGCTAAAATGATGAAAAACTTTGTTGTTTTATTTTTTATTAGTTCGATGGAAGCTAAGGCCATTACATTTGAAAAGGCTATAAAAGCTCTTCAGTCCCATGAGAGTGTTGATTCAGTTAGGTTTAAATCAAAAGCTTTAAGCGAAGAAGCTGAGTTAAAAGGATCATGGGGTGACCCAAAGTTTAAAATCGCTGCCAAAAACTTTCCAAAGGATAGTTTAAAAGATGATCAAACACCTATGACTGGAATTGAGTTTGGAGTTTCACAGAAGATAGCTTTAACGACAAAGTATGGGAATATTGAAGATGCCTTCAAATCTCTTTCAAATGCATATCAATTTGAAGCAGATGATAAGAAAGAAGCTCTCACTAAGGCTTTTTGGGAAATATTGATTATCAAAAGGAAAGTATCTGAAGAGTTAGAGATTTTAAAAGAGAACAATACATGGATTTCAAAAATCCTTAAAGTTAGTAAAAGATTGTACTCTACAGGAAAAACTTCTCAGCAAGCACTTCTTGATATTCAAATTAGAAAGTCTGAAATTGAAAGTGAGTTAAACAATAAGAAATACGAACTGTCACAAATAGATGATCGCTTAAAGTATCTAATAGGAACTGCTGATATTAAAACGGCTTCTATACCTTGGAAGTCTCTAAAAACGAGTTCAGATAAGTTAAAAGATAATAAGGAGCTTAGTTTAAAAGAAAAGCTAAAGGCAAAAGACTTGGCATTAAGTGCTTCTAAGAAGAACTATGTTCCAGACTTAACAGTCTCTTTAGGGTACACAAAAAGATCCGATATTGATGGAAATGGAGACTTTGTTGGAGCTGCTATTAGTTTTCCTCTACCTTTTTCTGGAGAAAAGTATTCTAAACATGGGCAAGCTGTTCAAGAGAAATATATGGCGGTAAAAAACTTTGAAAACTATAAGAGGCAAAAAAATAGAGATATCTCAGTACTCCGTAAAGAGATAGAAAAACTTTTAGGGGAATTGAGTATTTTAAAAGAGAAAACGATTAAATTTGCTCGTAATT
>JAFMBV010000154.1 GCA_017858255.1 Bacteriovoracaceae bacterium | reverse complement strand
GATCATAAACACTAGCGACGGCATTAAAGAACTTCTCCAGGTGATCCATACGACGGTCTTTTTTAAGACGTGTAAAAAATCTCTCATATTTTTCGTTTACTGATTTATGAGCTTTTTTTCTAAGCTCTTTATCAGAAACTATTTTCTTTTGCTTTTTCTTTTTTTCTTTTTTATCTTTTGATTCCTTAATCTCTTTCTTTAGATCTTTTTGAGATTCAATTGACGACATATAATTGTTCAAAACAGCTTGTTTATAAACTTTTCTCCAGTGATCCTGTAACTCTTTCTTTGTTTTAAAGAAGCTTCTTTTTTCTGGATCAAGTTCTAACTTCTCGTCCTTTTTAAAGTTAAAATCTTTTTTAAATCTCTTCTTACGATAAGCTGCTAGTTCATCGATACGCTTGTTATAGATGGCAACCGTTTCATTAAGAAGCTTATGCTCCCCTGAAATCATTTGATCATCTAGTTGAAAGCGATATTTCCTTAACTTTTTAACATCTGAGGCAAGAAAGAACTGATGCCCAAAATCAAAGCGCTTAATAAACTCTTCAAAGGCCTTCTCAGATAAACTGTCATCCAATTTTTTTCTGGTGTAATGATGCTTCTTTAATTTTTCTCTAATGAGATTACCAATAAGCCTTTCGACACTCTTATCGACTTTCTCCTGAGTAACAGCTTCCGTAGACATGCTCTTGTCTGCCATCACATAGGATAGGGTCAGGAACTGGGATAAAACTAAAAAGGATAGAAATAACTTTCTCATTAAAACTCCATTAAATTATCAAAACAGGTTTATCTAAAACCTATAATTAGGGATAAAACCTTGGTTTTTCTCAAATATCCCTTTCCTCTATAATAATGTAAGGCCTATTTTGCTAAAAGGGTGAAATATCCCCCTAGTCAAAATAGCGACACTCCAACTTTGCCTATTATATCAAAAAGGTTGGTCTCCGAGGTCATTTTATTTACCTTCTTAACCAGACTTTTACATTCAAGCTACATAATCCACACTAATGACGAGGAGAGCAGAAGCAATGCAATAAAGGAGAGGACTAATTTCCCATTGTCAGAAGAAGCAACTCTTCTAAAATGAACATCTAAATCATTATCCGAGGAAATTAGGCATGGAAGGCATAAATAGCGCTTACTTAAAAACACCATCACTCAAAGGAGATATTATCGTTTTTATTACTGACGATGACCTCTGGTCAGTAAGTCGCTTTGGCGGGAGTGCGCACCGACTAACAAACTCTCACGGAATTTGTCGTGAGCCCCACATTTCACCAGATGGATCAAAAATTGCTTACCTAAACAATTCCAATGGGCAATATGATATCTATTGTATCGCTGTTCAGGGTGGCATTCCTGAACGAATAACATACAGAGGAATCAATCGCCTCACAGGCTGGAAGGATAACAACAATCTCTCCTTCTCCAGTAACAGCGATACCTTTAGTCCAAGAGTTACTTTTCTTTACGATATTAATATCAAATCCAAAAAAGAAACTGCAGTAAATCTCGGCCATGCATCTTGCTTGATTATGAATGGTAAGAAGAGATTACTTGGTAGAAATATAGGCGACCCTGCACGCTGGAAACGTTACCGCGGAGGGACTGCAGGAACCTTATGGATAGATGAAAACGGTAAAGATAATTTTAAAAAGTTACTTCCCAACATAAAGTCTAATTTCTCTAATCCTCAATGGATTGAAGAGAAAGTTTTCTTCATTTCCGATCACGAAGGAATTGGCAATATTTACTCTGTGGCCACCAATGGTCGTGGTCTAAAAAGGCACACTCATTGTGACTCTTTTTATGTACGCTCATTTAATCATGATGATGGTTTTCTTTGCTACCAGTCTGGCGCCAGTATTTATCTTACGGAGATTAAGTCTGGTGAATCTACTCTTGTTAATATCAAAGTTCCCTCTAGTTTTAACCAGTCCACGCCAAGGATTGAAGATGCCGAGAACTTTCTCCAAGAATTCACTTTAAGAGAAGATTCTCTTGAAATCTCTGCCATTATTCGTGGTCAGCTCTTTCACCGCTCCCCTTGGCAGGGTTCTCCTTTAAGAAAAGGAAAAGAACATTCTCGTTATAAATCCCCCCTTTTTCTAAAGGCGAAAAAAGGTAAAAAAGATGTTCGTTTTCTTTTTGCAGTTGAACTAAATGAAGAAAATGAGGAAACAACCAAGATATTCAATTTACTTGAAGGTCAACAAGACAATGAAGGCAAAATTCTTGCTCCAAAAAATGACTGGGGCAAAATTATTGAAGTTAAGGATAATCAAGATCAAAATATTTTGGCGATCAGTAATAATCGCAACGATCTATTCTTGCTAGACTATCTTAGTGGTGAAGTTAAAAAGATTGAGAGTAATAAATATGGACGCTACGAAACTTTCAATTGGTCACCCTGTGGCCGCTATCTAGCCTACTCCCATTACGAAAGTCGGGATAATCCTAGCCTTTATTTATACGATTTACAGAAGAAAAAGTCCCAAAAGCTCCTTCAAAGTGTACTCCATGACTTTAGCCCTTCTTTCTCCCCAGATGGTAAATACCTGTACTTTTTAGGAATTAGAGACTTTCATCCTATTTATAGTGAGACCCATTTCGAACTTAGTTTCCCCTTGGCCGTTAAACCCTATGCCCTCGTCTTAACTAAAGACACTCCTTCTCCAATGGATCTCTTTTTAAATTTTGAAAATGATCAAGATGATGATCAGGATGAAGTGGAACATAAGAAGGGAAAAAGTGTTAGTAAGAAAGAAGAGCAGATAGAGGAAACTAAAATAGATTTCAAAGACATTGACCAAAGAGTCATTGCCCTTCCCGTTCCTCTCGGGGGATATCGTCAGTTGGATTGCATTCAAGATAAGTTATTCATTTTGAGGCATGAGCTTTCAGGTATGGATGGAGACCCAACACTACAAAGAATGCCAACTTCAAAGACATCTCTTCATACCTATTGCTTAAAGGAGAAGAAAATGGAGACCTTTCAAAAGGGATGTGAAGGGTTTGAATTAAGTGGTGATGGTAATCATATTATTCTGGATACAGATGATGGTCTGCGCCTAGTGGCCACAGATGCAAAGCCAAGTGATGGGGATGAATGCAATAAAAAAGATGGTTTCTTATCTCTTGAAAATATTAAACTCTTTCTCGATCCAAAAGAAGAATGGAAGCAAATGTATCAAGAAGGCTGGATTCTACAACGCGAGCATTTTTGGTCGCCAGATATGAATAAGATTAACTGGCAGCAAGTTTACAAAGACTACCTTCCACTTTTAGATAAAGTTCACACCCGATCTGAATTTAGTGACCTCATGTGGGAAATGCAAGGTGAACTAGGAACTAGCCACTGTTATGAGTTTGGTGGTGATTACTTTAGAAAGCCTTTTGCTTATCAAAATGGAAACCTTGCGGCCAACCTGCAGTGGAATGCCAGTAAGAAGACCTTCACTATTGAAAATCTAGCAAAAGGCGACTCTTGGGTCTCACCGGCCTGCTCCCCCTTAACCGCTCCGGGTGTTTCCCTAAGTGAGGGTGACTCAATTTTAGGAATGGATGGAAGGCCTTTTTCTAAGGTAGGCGATTTAACCGAATCTTTGGAAGGACGATCTTCAATGAAAATCAGCCTTCTTATTAAAAGAAAGGGGGCCTCAAAAGTTGAGAATGTGGACGTTACTCCTAATAAAAGTAGTCATCTTGCGAGGTACCGCGACTGGGTAAATGCTAATAAGGAAATGGTTCATAAACTTTCTAAAGGTAAAATCGGCTATGTTCACATTCCCGACATGGGACTTCATGGTTTTTCTGAGTTTTACCGCAATTTCCTTACGGAATATAAGAAAGAGGGCCTTGTCGTTGATGTTCGTTACAATGGTGGTGGCCACGTTAGTCAACATCTCTTGAAAATTCTTGCTCAAAAACTGGTTGGCTTTGATAAAACCCGCCATATGGACATCGAACCTTATCCCCAATTTGCTGTTAATGGTCCAATCGTAGCCCTTACCAATGAGCATGCAGGCTCCGATGGAGATATCTTTTCACACACTTTTAAGCTGATGGATATTGGACCATTAGTTGGAACTAGAACATGGGGTGGAGTCGTTGGTATCTGGCCACGCCACCCGCTCAATGATGGCACCATGACAAGTCAGCCAGAGTTTAGTTTCTGGTTTAAGGATGTTGGGTATAACGTAGAAAACTATGGCACAGATCCTGATATTGAAGTCGAGCGCATGCCTAAAGATTGGAAAATGAATAAGGATAATCAGATCGAAGCGGCGGTCAAAGAGGCCTTAAGGCTTCGTACAAAAACCCCTCCTCTTAGGCCAAACTTTAATCAAAATAGACCGAATTTAAAGGCACCAAAACTACCTAAAGCTTGACCTATTTCTTGGGTGAAGGAATCTTCTTCTTCACCCATAGTGTCTTCTTGACGGAGGCCACAGTTCGATTTTCTTCATCTTTGATATCTACTTCAAAAATAGGCTCTAACTTACCTTTTAAATTAACTTCTTTTTTTATTTCTAAAACTCTCTCTTCTGAAATTTCAAACGATGCCCAAACCTTGCCCTTTCCCGGCCGTTTGAAATTGATCTCAGCTTTCTTATCCCAAACAATATAATCTCTTCCAAGTTTATTCATTAAGATAAGCATAAAAAAGGGATCAACCATTGAATAAAGACTGCCACCAAAATGAACTCCAACATAGTTTTTATTAAAAAGGTTAAGAGGCATTGTAACTCTGAAGATCCTCCTCTCTTCATCAGTTAGCTTTACTCTAACCCCTGCCCCCAAGTAGGGGGGATAGAAGTTCATGATTCTTGCGATATTCTTAAGGGAAAGGTTTTGGTAAATCATTAACTTAAAAGATCTGGAGGTAAGCTAAACTTGCCATTTTCCTGACAAGGAAATTCGAGTACTTTATCCACAGCATCTAAATTAAGATCTCCATAAATATGAGGAAATATTAATCCTGATAAGGGAGCTTCTAAGGGTGGTTCATCTTTAATTTCGGGTTTTATATCGGGTCTATAAATTCTCAGGAGAAGCAAGTCCTTTCGATTACGATAAAGAGAATTTGCCACATCGAGAATCTGATCGGTTTGACTACAGTGAATAAAACCTTCTTTTCTCAGGCTATCAGGGGAATAGATCCCGTGCTTCTCAGCAGAGAGCCAATCATCTTTAGGAATTATATGAAAAATATTTGCCATAGTTAATAATAGGACTAAAGCTAATAAGTATCAAAAAAAAAATAGAAAATAAAAAGGGAGGACGAACCTCCCTTTAATATTTTTGCTTCCCCTCTCTCCTCTCACAAAAACTAAGGAAGCACTCTCTCTCCAAAAAGCTATTAATTAAGTAAAACACTCCCCTAACAAGCAAATGAACATCAGGGTTAAGAACATACAAAAAAATATTGAAACCAAATAGGTTGGTGATTGCTTTTCCATGAGATAGTTATGGCCAATTTCTTCTTCAAAGACCACTCGGTAGCGAAGAAACAGCGCCATGTGGCCCAATGGACACTTTTTTTGCGCCATATGGTTCATTATTGAAGAAAATAATGAAAAAAAACCCACTTTTTAAAGTGGGCTTTTTTAATCTTTAAATAGTAATCGACGATAATTTACTTATCTATTACTTAGTCTAATCTTTAAGCTTTCTAATTGTGTACTGAAGAATACCACCATTTTTGAAGTAACTTAGCTCATCTTCAGTATCCAATCGTGACTGTAGAACAACTGTTTTTGTGTCACCATTTGGATAATCAATATTCATTTCAAAGTCCTGACGAGGAGAAAGC
>JAFMBV010000045.1 GCA_017858255.1 Bacteriovoracaceae bacterium | reverse complement strand
TTATTATTTTTCTTAACTAAATTAAAAATAAGCTCCATCACCAAATCACCCGTAGTTTCATCTAATGAACCTGAAGGTTCATCGGCCAACAAAAGGTCAGGTTCTACAACCATACTGCGAGCAATTGCCACTCTTTGCTTCTCACCACCACTTAACTGATTAGGATAGTGATTGAGACGACTGCCAAGACCAACATCTTCTAGGGCCTTTTTTGCAGCGTCTAAATCTGTCCTGCCGATAATTTCTAAAGGAAGTGTGACATTTTCAAGAGCACTTAAGTGAGGAAGAAGGTGGAATTGTTGAAAAATAATTCCTATTTTTTGACTGCGTAAGCTTGTGAGAGATTTTTCATTTAAAGTCGTTAGTTCTTGTCCCTCTAGAACCATTGAGCCATCATCAGGCTTATCAATACCTGAGAGAAGGGCCAAAAGCGTAGACTTTCCACTTCCTGACTGACCTAAAATTGCCACTTTCTCGCCCTCTTTCACTGAGAGAGAAAGGTCTTTTAAGACTTCTATTTTTTTTTGACCTTGAATAAAACTTTTATTTAGGTGATTTATTGCCAGCATACTCTCTACCCTTCATTAAGAACCGATTATCGTTTGTAGGAGAAAATCGGCGACATTTCTCCCTATAACGTTATGCCCACTCTCATTGGGGTGAATCCCATCTTCTTGATTTAATTTTTCTTCACCGGCCACACCTTTTAATAGAAATGGCATAAGTTTTAACTTTTCTTCTTTTGCGAGTTCTTTAAACATGGCAATAAAATTCAAACCATAGTCAGCACCATAATTGGGTGGCACCATCATTCCGGCCAAGACGACTTTAAGGCCCGCGCTCTTTGCGGCCTGAATGCATTCTCTAAGATTTTTTTTACTCTCACTAACCTTTACACCTCTTAGACCATCGTTTGCCCCTAGAGCGAGAAAAAGAATATTAGGTTTTGCTTTTAAAAACCATTTAAGTCTTGATGAAGAACTTGCTGTTGTTGAACCACTAACACTTCCATTAAGAACTTCAATAATGACACCTTTCTCTTTTAAAAATTTCTGAACCATTTGTGGGTAACTCTTACTTTTATCAACACCATAGCCTTCAGTGAGAGAGTCACCTAAAAATAATATTTTTATTGGTGCACTCCTCGCCGCCATTGGGGTGTGCATAAGAAGAAGCATAATTATTTTAACAAATATCCATTTTTTCATAGACCTTATTATAAAGGAGCAGCAACGATTGTTACATAGACTTTTGATTAACTTTTCGTAAATTCAAGTTATTTATCACATCGCGAAATTTTAGATATTCCGAGTCAGATGCCTTCTTATTAACTTTAAGAGTAGATGAAGGTTCTCTATAGACGCCTTTCATAAAGAGCTCAAACACCTCTTCTAGCTCCTTCCTTTGACTTGGATAAAGCTCGATCGAGCGCCGTTTAAGCTCCACTGGTCCCTGCCATGAAGGAGTTTCCAAACCGGCGCTATTCAACTTCTTTAAAAACCGTCGGTAGGCCCTTATGTAGGGATTCCTTGCTCTTAATGACTTTTTTAGTTGTAGAAAAAGAGGAATCAGAAATAAGGAAGTAAGGCCAAAGCAGAGGGCAAGTAACTTCCATGGCCACTTTTTCCCCTTTGTTCCTAAAAACTTAAAGAGATTTTCCTGACGGTCAAGATCATAGCCTACAAACTCACGGTTCGCTTCGTAGTAAAGCATATCCATAGCAAACTTCAGGCCTTGCCAAAACTCACCACTTTTACGTTCTAAATAAACATCTAAAGACACACCTTCCCTTTCCTGATCATTTAGAAAATAGGTATTGGAACCATAGCGAATTCTATCAGGTGAAACATAACCTGTTGGATCAAAACGAAGCCATCCCTTTTTTTCATCCCATGCTTCAACCCAAGCATGAGCATCGAGTCCTTTGACAATATAATATTGCCCAAGAGGATTAAACTCTCCTCCATGAAAGCCAACGACAATCCGGCTTGGTACTCCTAAGAGTCTAAGGTAAAGAGCAAAACTGGCAGCATAGTGTTCACAGAAACCTTTCTTACTGGAAAAGAAAAATTCATCTATGGGCGCCTTAGACATGAGGATTCCTGGAGACAAGGAATAAGTGAAACCATCCTTCTTTAACCACTCACTAAATGTTTTGCTATAGGTTCTTAGCTGAGAATTTTTAAAAGTTAATCCTTTCACCCATGAAAAAAACTTTGTCATATTTTGAGTAGGAGGTAATTGTAGATAATGTTCTCTTAGAGGAGCACTCATAGATTTAGGGATTCTTCTTCCCGTTTCTCCAGAAAATGAAATTTTCTGATTACTGTAGGGGTAAAACTTAAAAGTTCCTGCCCCCATATTCAGTAAGTAACCTTTAGAACTCTTATCAAATGAGGTTGTATCCTCAAGTAAGAAAAGTGGACTATTCATAAAGGCATCATAAGTGATTTCGTAGCGGTATTTAATTGGCCCGACTAAATCTTCGACCCTCTTCCCAGGTGGCTTCACCCTCGTCCATGTAAAACCATCAGTCTTAGAGAGAATACTTCCGCGCCAATAAAGTTCAAAATAGGATGGTGTTTTGTTATCTAAGAATTTGGCCCTGAAATAGGTCGTTTTATTTTGAATAACCTTGGCTATCGTGCCCGGCCTTACTTCATCGGAGAAACCCGTTAAGTTTTGCTTGCGTACCGTATTAAAAAATAGATTACCAAGGGTTAAACGAGGAAAGAGCAAAAAGAAACCTACTGCCAAAGGTATAGAATAAAGAAATATTTGGGCAAAGACTTTCCTGCGGGCCTTGCTCCATTTCGCGGACTTATCCCCCATATGGTAAGTAAAGAGCAAACCAAACAAGAGCAGAGAGATGACTATGACATAAATGACCATATAAAGTTGATCTACTGTCAGGACATGTCCAATCAAAGAAAGCTCAACAATTAAAACAAAGAGAAAGAAATCCCTTTTACCATGTAATTCAAAAATCTTTAGAGTGGCCATTAAACTTAAAGCTGCGACCCCTGGTTCAAGTCCCCATAGACTTTGGTATTCATTAAAAATTAAGGCGAGACCCATCAGCATAAGTCCCACTCGTATAAGCTGAGGAATACGTCTATTTTGGTTTTCTTGCCAGATCGATAGCATCACATTTAGAAAAAAGATGGCATTAATGATAGGAGTGACCTGGTTGGCAAAAGGGACATAGCTTAAAACAAGAAAAATCAGACAAGAACGAAAGTTACCTCTCACAGAAGCTCCTTTCGTATGACACCATCTAGTGCCAGCCTTTTTAAACAACCAAGTTTAAAGCTTTGACCTCTATTATATCTTGGTTTTTCTTGGTCAAGAACAAGGGCATAAGTTAGACCCATTGCCGATGCCATTTCAATTAGTGAAGCCAATTGAGAAATCCTCTCCTCTTCGCTACCCAACAAATCGTCCTTCTTGAAGAGGAAGAAGACATCTGACTCATCAACAAATTTTTTAAGAAGAATGCCTTTTCCCCGTGCATAAGCTTTCCAATCAATTGCCCGCAAAGGCATTCCTTCTTGATAGTTCTGGTGACCAAAGAACTCTTCGGCCCCCACTTCCTCAGGCCCTCGATATGAACCTCTTTGATTGGGAATAGGATGAGGCCGAGGTAAGTTTGGTTTTTTATCACTTAGTGCAGGAAAAACGGTCACAATATTATCTTCATACCAGTATTTCCAAGCGTAAAAGAGTCCAAAGGGAAAACTACTAGAAATCGTTAGCCTTGGCAGAAGATACTCACCTCTTGTTAAGTCTTTCACTTCAACTTTTATCTGACCCGTCTCTCCTTTGGACAAAGTAATGGGATCGGAAATAAATTTTTTCCCAATACCAACTTGAATATCGAAACGAGTTTTATTAGACGTATTTCTAAGGGACACCCTAAAGTGACAGCTCACCCCTTCCTGGACGTTCTCTGGTACATAGAAGGCAATAACCGTTACACCCGCTAAATTATAATTTGTAAAATGAGCACTCGTCATAACAAGAGAAATAAAAACAAAAGTGGTAGTAAAGGCCAAGGAGTGACCATAGGAAAGACTGATTAAAAATAGGGTAAAGATAATCACAATAAAATAGAGACCATAGCGTGTTGGAAGAATAAAGATTTTATCATGGCGAGAACTGGCCCTATGAATGAAATTTTTTACCAAACCAACAGGACTCATCACGTACCTACTGGAACCTTTTTAATTAAATCTTTGATTAAATTTTGGCCATATACGACCCCTTTTCCCCCACCTAGCCGATGACCCAAAATATAAGGAGCGACTTGCTGGATATCATCTGGAACAACATAATCTCTTCCTTCAAGAAAAGCATAGGCCCTTGCCCCTTGAATAAGATCCTTACCAGCACGAGGAGAGAGGTAAGCTCCTTCTTCAAGCTCACTTCTTCCCTTCTCAAGAAGGTCTAATAGGTATTCAAGAAGAATGTCACTAACAATAACGCTTTTTATCTGCTCTCTTATGTCAACCACATCACTGGCATTTAGCACAGACTTAAGGCCATCAATAAGTTCACGTGTTTCTGATTGTAGGAGAATTTTCTTTTCAAATTCTCTGGCAGGAAAATCTAAGTGCAAAGACATAAAGAAACGATCGAGTTGTGATTCAGGTAGTTGAAAAGTACCAACCTGGAAAAAAGGATTTTGGGTAGCAACAATAAGAAAAGGATCATCTAATTGAAACTCTTGTCCTTCAACAGTTACTCTTCCCTCTTCCATACACTGCAAGAGTGCACTCTGTGTCTTCGGGGTGGCGCGATTAAGTTCATCAGCAAGAATTAATTGACCAAATATTGGACCTTTTTTAAATTCAAAGCTTTCACTTTCTTTGTGAAAAACCATTGTTCCTAAAATATCCCCAGGCAAAAGGTCGTTAGTGAACTGAATTCTCTTAAGATCTAATCCCATCAGATGACTCAATAGGTAAACCAGTGTTGTCTTACCAACTCCGGGAACATCCTCGATAAGAAGATGTCCTCCAGCAACCATACTTGTAATTGCTAAACGAATTTCCTTATCTTTACCCAAGAGAACATCATTCGCCTTATCAAGCACTTCTTTGAGCTTTACTTGCCAAGTTTCCCCTCCGCTTTCAGGAGGAAGTTTTACGAGAGAATCTGCCATGCCCTTTTCCTTGAGAGATCTGTCTAAATAGTAGTGATTAAAGTGTCGTGACACTTAATTTTTGTCTCCTATATACTCTAAGCCACAAAGGCTTGGAGGAGAACCATGAGCAAAATATATGACTTTAAGTTAACAGACATAACCGGTCAGGAAACAGACCTTAGCGCCTACAAAGGCAAAAAAATTCTTATCGTAAATGTCGCAAGTAAGTGCGGCTTCACCTCCCAGTACAAAGGGCTTGAAGAAATTTATCAGAAATATAAAGATAATAACTTTGTCGTTCTCGGCTTCCCATGTAATCAATTTGGTGCTCAAGAGCCCGGCAGTGAAGAGGAAATTTCAAAATTTTGCGAAATTAACTTTGGCGTAACGTTTCCGCTCTTTTCCAAAGTCGATGTCAATGGTGACAATGCCAATCCCCTGTTTGAGTACCTAAAGTCAGAAGCTCCAGGTCTTCTGGGCTCAAAAGCTATCAAATGGAATTTCACTAAGTTTTTAATCGATGAAAATGGCAAAGTTTTAAAAAGATACGCCCCTAACGATAAACCTGAGTTAATTGCTAAAGATTTGGAATAGTATAACTTTTCTACGATTGCACTTGTCCATAATTTTTGAGGACCTTATAATCAAAGAGAGAAAACAATTTATTAGGAGATGCCGTGAAAGCCTCGGACTTTATGACAAAAAATGTGACGACATGTAATATAGGCCAGACCGTTGAAGATGCGGCAACTCTAATGTCCAAAAAGGGTTTTAGTGTTGTGCCCATTGTAAATGATGCCGATGAACTTGTAGGCCTAATCACAGAGTCAGACTTTATCTCAAAAATTCAATCAGTTCCCCATGCCCTAGTTTCTCTAAGACAGTTATTTGGTCAGAGCTTTCATGCTAGTGACGTCGAACAGATTTACAAGGAATCCAAGGCGAAAAAGCTTGGAGACGTCATGACAAAGAACCCTAAGACCGTTAGTCCAGACAGTAGTCTCGATGAAGTGGTAACTTTTATGAGTGATAAAAACCTTAAGAGATTACCAGTTGTGGATCAGGGAAAAGTTGTTGGTATTATTACTAGAACTGATGTAATTCGCGCCTTTAATATGGTCAAATAAAAAAAGGGGCCTTAGAGCCCCTGCCATACATCGCCGTCGTTATCACGATCGCAATCATCTTCATAAGTATTACAATATTTTTCATCTCCTGATAGCTCATACTTTTTACGGCATTGGGCCACACAACTTCTAAGAGCATATCCAGGCTCTTCAAAATCGAGACAAACATTTAAGCATTCTTTATAGCTAACTTCTCTTTCACTTGCCGTATCTTCATTCGAAGCAATGGCACCGATGATAAAGAGAACAGGAACTACGAGAGAAAAAATAGCGACTTTCATAAAACTCCCAACAATATTGCCAAACACTAAATAAATTTAGCGCTAGAATGAAATATCATGAGCAAAAAGGCTTCGCCTAGGAGGAATTTACACAAAATTGGATAATATTTGCGCTTAACTATAGTGATTTTAGGTAATTATCAAGACTACGCATCGAATCAAGAAGCTTACCTTTATTACTGCGCTCTAATTTGATGCGGTCAATATGGTTACTTCCACCCACAAGTAGTTTGCCATTACCAATGTTCTTAGTAATCGACTCAAGGTAGTCATTAACAAAGTCTGTGCCCTTATTTTCTGGAGCTACTGTCGTGCCTACGATAATTAAATTTCCTTCTAGAGAGCGATAAGCATCCATCAAACTCTCAACAGGAAGATTTGGTCCAAGATAGTAGTAGGGAAGATTATAGTGATTGCAAAGTAAGGCCGCCTGAAGAATACCGAATTCATGATAGTCCCCTTCTGGAGTACAAATGATAATTTTCTGGGCCTTCGTTGACTTGAAAGCGGCTCCTCTAAAAAGCATATGACCCATATGAAACTTCAAAATCGCGGATAGTGCATGTTCTTGGGAAATACTTAGATCACCCTTTACAACGGACTCACCCACTTCATTCATAATTGGCGAAATTATTTCTAAGGCAAGCTGTTTAGGAGTAAGGGTTAATTTAAGTTTGTTAATTTCGTGGGAGATAATATCAAGCTTGTAGCCTTTAAGGGCCATCAGTAGATTTCTTAAACTCTCTTCCACATTTACTGGTGTTTTAACCGCATTTATATCAATTTTGCGTGATTCAGAGTTGTCTGCCTGTTTACCTAGTTTTTCGAGAAGTACCTTTAGTTCGGGTGTAGGTAGGTTCGCAATTTTTCCAATAGAATGGCCCAGGGTACAAAGTTCCGAAAGAAATGTTAGTCGCTCGATATCAACGTCGCTATATTCCCTGCGCCCAGATGAATTTCTATCCGGCGTAACAGCTTGATAGCGCTTTTCCCATGCCCGGATAGTATGAACACCGACTCCCGAAATCTTGGAGGCCAATTGAATGCTATATTGTCCTTTTGTACCTTCTGAATCCATAATTATCACCCTAATCCTGATATTTGATGATTTTAGCCTAGCATATTTGTAAAAGTTCCGTCTAGAAAACGTAAAGGTTCTGTCTAACTTTTAGGGTTAGAACTAGGCCCCTATCTCTTATACTATGAATTATAGAAATACTTAAAATTGGGGATCCTTATGAAAATCTTAATTACTGGTGGCACTGGATTTGTTGGCCAAAGACTAATCAAAAAACTTTATGCTGATGGACATGACCTAGTAATACTCACAAGAAACCCTGAGAAGGCGCGCCTTAATGAAAGTACAGGAGCAAATTTTCACCGTTGGGATGGTATTTCAGAAGATGTTCCTGCAGAGGCCTACCAAGGAGTTGAAGCAGTTATTAATCTGATGGGTGAGAATATCGCCAACAAACGTTGGAGTGATAATCAAAAAATAAGACTTCAGAAATCACGTATCGATGCCACAAAGAAACTTGTAGAAGGTTGCGAAAAACATCTTGAAAAACCTTTGAAAGTTTTTATCAGTGCCTCGGCATCAGGATTTTACCCAGTTAATACAGGTGAAACATTAGATGAAAGTAGCAACGCTGGTAGTGGTTTTTTATCTGAACTTTGCCAAGAGTGGGAGAAAGCAACAGAGGGCCTCACAAAGACTGAGAGAAAAATCATTAGTCGAACAGGTGTAATTCTAGGACCAGAATCAGGCGCACTCAATAAACTTCTCCCCATTTTTAAAATGGCAGCTGGAGGACCTATTGGTTCAGGCAATATGGTCATGTCATGGATTCATGTTGAAGATATGGTAAAGGCCATCTCTGAGTGGCTTGTGAATGATAAGTATAACGGTGTTTACAACATGGTTGCACCTAATCCTGTCACAAACAAAGTATTCACGAAGGCATTAGGAAAGGCCGTAAGAAAACCTGCAATATTTCCTGTCCCCTCGTTTATGTTAAAACTGATCATGGGCGAGATGTCTACGATTGTCCTAGACTCACAAAAACTAATACCAAAAAGACTAATAGATGATGGTTTTCAATTTAACCATCCTGAAATAGAAGAAGCTCTCATAGACCTCGTTCGCTAGAGCGAAGTCGAAAAGCCCAGAGGCCTAAGAAACTCCTCTGAAAAGTTATTTCTTAAATTATTAAAACAACGAACAGTTAGGTCTGCCATTGTTTCTAGATCATTTTTTATGCTCGGGGAATAAAGGATGGCCTTCATGTTCGCATTTTTGGCGGCCAAGAGGTCAAAGCTAAAGTCACCCATGTAAACTGCTTCTTGTTGATCAATACCGAATTCATCACAAATAGTTAAAAGTCCTTCTGGATGAGGCTTAGGATTTTCAACGCAGTCACGAGTGAGAACCATCTCAAATTCGAGGGCACATTTTTTAAAAGTTATATCCGTCACAATTTTATTATTCCGTGTGACCACAGCAGTCTTAATCCCCTCTTTGTTAAGATAGGATAAGAACTCAGATACGCCTGGCATAAGCTCACTCGCTTTAGCACCTTCCATTTCATATTGATGAATAACATCGTAGAAATATTGAATGCGTTCAGCAGAAACATGTGCTTTTAATTCCTCGATATGTTCTAAAAGAGGAATCCCCTTTGGAAAAGACAGTTCCTCTCTCATGGAATCAAAATCAAGTTTACTATCCACAAGAGTGCCATCCATATCAAATATAAAAGCTTTAAGAGTTGGTAAGCTCATGATTTTTCACTCCTTGATGTCAAAAGATATGACACATTCATTTTCCTAGAGCCCCGTTTACGCCTTGAATTATTGGTATTGAGCTAGGGCCAAAGACTTTCTATAATAGCCTAACCCCTCTCGCACGTCTGCTGAATTTTCTTGGGACTCAAGCTTTAAGCTATTGGTAAATTTGGCCAGGAGTCAGACGTGGAGAATCATCTCAAATCACTGATTAGATATGTTGGACCATTATACTTGGTCCTAATATTCGGTTGTGCTGGTCCCACAAATCCGTGGGGTCATTATGGTTTACGACTCCCCCCTCAAAAAAGTGAAATGCCTGTCAATTTACGTACGATTGCCAGTCTCCCTAACGAAGATAGCGACGCTTCCATTCTCTTTTTTCCTGGGCGTCAAAACTTTCATCAAACAACCGAGTTTTCGGTTTATATTAAAGACCCCAACTTGATTCCTGATAATGCTCAACTAAGTCTTTTCTATAACAAGATCAATGTTACGAACTCTTGGTTAAAGAGGGCCCAGGTTGAACTCAACGACAACCAAACGATCATGACTCTTACTTTTCATGGAATCAAATTAATGGCAGATAAAGACCATGATATTGTCGTACGCTATCAAAGAAATAAATTAAGTCAGGCCATAAATCAAAGTTACTTGAGCCCCTCATGTTCATTGGCGGCACTTGAGCCTCTAGGTGAACTCAGCACCTTCAATACAGTTGAAAAGAAAAAATATCGTCATCTAATTGAAGGCATCAGTTCTCAAGAAGGTGTAAACCCAAGTCTAGTCGCAGGCCTCATTGCACAGGAGTCCGCGTTTAACCCATTGGCCGTTAGCAGTGCTAAGGCCATAGGTCTCACTCAAGTGACAAAAGGTGCTGCTCAACACGTACTAGATACTTATGAGAATTACCCTACCTATCCTGAGCTGCACACTTATCCTGTTCCTCTTATAAAAACGATGATTTTAGCGGGAACAGTAAACCCAGAAAATGAATGGCGCCTTGATCCCAAGTACTCCATCAGAGGCGGTATCCACTACTTAAAGTTCGCAGAAGACTACTGGCTAACGCGTAATAATCATCAGGTAATTGTTAAAAACTATCAGGAGGATGAGCAAATTCTCGATGACCTCATTCTAGCTAGCTATAACTCTGGTCCCTATCGTGTAAAAAAGGCACTCATTAAAAAAGGCCGACAATGGCTAGAATCCCCTGAATTAAATGAAGCAAAGAAATATGTAAAAAAGGTCAAAAGCTACTGCTATCACTTTGCCGCCAATAATAACCAAAGACCATATCAGTAAAGTAACAAGGAAATATTCATGAAATCGAAACCAATTATTTTTAATATTCTAGGTCTCTTTTTTAGTGCGATTGCCTTTAGCCTCCCCTTACAGGTGGCGGTTCTTTATGAGCATGAGATTAATAGTTTCTATGAGTGGCATAGTGTTTTTATGAAGCTTACTCCCCTCAATTGGGCAGTTATTGCTATAACCCTGCTTAATGGGCTACTTTGCTTCAAGGCCAAACCCGTCATAAAGTACACCATTCCTTTAAGTATCCTCTTAGTGGCCGTTAACAATTTCTTTGTAGGCTCGTGGGGGGTTGATTTTAGCTTTCTCACCACATGGATCGCGACTGTAACTTATGCCGTCCTTAGTTATAGCTATGCTTATACTCAAGGCCTAGAGGTCATAGACCACCCAGAAAAGCAGTGGTGGAAAATTCCTCAGCGATTTCAGAAAACATATCCAATATGGCTTGAATGGGAAGGCCAAAAGAAACTTCTTGCAAAGACCTTTGATATATCTAAAACTGGCACCTTTATTAGTGCTCTCGCTGGTAATAATAAATTCATCCCACAAGACCTTCAACTTGGAGGCAGTCTTAAAGTCCTTATTGGTACCAAGGATGGTGACATTCAGCTACACGCCACAATCGTAAGAAAAGAAGATCAGTCCAGAGGAAATTACCCTGCAGGACTTGGTCTTCGCTTTAATGGTGTTGGTATTAAAGAGACTCTTCAGCTCAAACGACTATTGAGTGTCGCTAATCAAATGACTAACGTTTAAAGCCCATCGTTCCCAATTTTCTAAAGAGAAAAGGCAGGTAACGGGCCAAACAAAGAGCAACACCGACACTCCCAGAGGGTTTGTAGAAAAGCTTGTCATTTTTTATGGCACTCAAAACTTTTTGAGCATACTCCTCAGGTGAGATTGAAGAGAGTTGGCTAAGATCTATATTATCGCTGTAGAGATCGGCTATTTCGTCGAACATCCGCGTTTTAATACCAGGAGTGATAAGGGTTAAAGTCGTCACTCCTGTTCCCTTAAGTTCGAGACTTAAACTATTCGTAAAAGCGACAACCCCAGTTTTTGCTGCAGCATAAGTGCTAGCACAAGGAAGATGCATAACACCACTAACACTAGCGTTGTTGACAATTTTCCCTGAACCTCTTTTCACCATTTGAGGAAGAAGGCCTTGGGTAAGGTGAACTAAGCCCACGAGGTTTACCTGAAACATTGAATAAATGGCTTTTATATCTTGATTTTCAAGTAGTCCCCCAGTCAATTGACCGGCATTATTAACAAGAATATCTATGTCGTGCTCCACATTTTCCTTAATAAACTTGTCGATAGTTTCAAAGGAGCCCATGTCAATTGCCACACACTCGGCCCGGCCTTCATCAGCGAAACCATTATCTTTTAGATCAAATTTTTTGGGGTTTCTCATCCCCATAAGCACATGGGCACCTTCATCATAAAAAGCTTTGGCAAGGCCCAGGCCAATGCCTCGATTGGCACCAGTTATGAGAACTTTTTTCTGCTTGATTTCCATATTATTTACCTATTCTATCTACATCAATATTAGACAAGTACTAATTGCTAATCGTCCCCTTAGACACCCTGTTATTTAACCACTAGGATTAAGTTTTAACAACCTAAGGAATGTTAGATGTCTAGAGCACTAGTTTGGATTCGACGAGATATCCGCCTCCATGATCACCATGCTTTATCACAGGCCCTCAAAAGTCATGATCAGGTTTATCTATGCTTCATTTTCGATAAGCTAATCCTTGATAAGTTACCAAAGAACGACAAAAGGCTAACTTTTATCCACAATGGCCTTTGTGAATTAGAGGAGAAACTTTTAGAAAAAGGTTCCAGTCTCCTGATTCGACATGGCGACCCCACAACAGAAATACCAACACTTTGCGAGGAATTAAAAATTGATGCTCTTTATTTTAATAAGGACTATGAACCCTATGCAAAGAAGCGTGATCAAGTCGTAACAAAAAAGTGTCAAGAAATAGAGGTAACCGCCTTATCTTTTAAAGACGCTGTCTTTTTTGAAGGGAATGAAATCCTTAATAAGAAAGGTGAAATTTATAAAGTCTTCACTCCCTTTAAAAGGGCATGGTACGAAAGATTCACAAATAATGGTGGTAATATATCAGAGTACAAGGTATCTCTTAAAAACCTTGCTCCCATTAAAAATAAAGAATCTATTCTAAAAACGGATTGGTTCAACCGCCTCGGTTTTTCAAGAGAAGACTTAGCACTTGAGGCCGGCACAAAGGCCGCGAAAAAACGCTTAAAAGTTTTTGCAGATTATATAAGAGACTATGATGAGGCACGAAACTTTCCGGCCATGGAAAAAACATCAAATATTAGCCCTTACATTCGCCATGGAATGATTTCAGTACGAGACCTCTTAAGGTCAGGTATGGATGGGAAATCAAGTGGGCATCTCACTTGGACCAGTGAAATTATATGGCGTGAATTTTATCAAGGAATCCTTGATAACTTTCCTCACGTTGAAAAAAAATGCTTCAAACCGGCCTATGACGCTATCAAATGGAAGGGTAAAAAAAAGGAGCTAGATGCCTGGAAAGAAGGCATGACGGGCTATCCCCTTGTTGACGCTTCCATGAGGTGTTTAAATGCCACAGGCATGATGCATAATCGTCTGCGGATGGTGGTTGCCAGCTTTCTCTGCAAGACTCTACTCGTGGACTGGAAAAAGGGTGAAGAATACTTTGCCTTAAAGTTATTGGATTTTGATTTGGCGGCAAATAACGGAGGTTGGCAATGGAGCGCCTCAACAGGGACAGATGCACAGCCCTACTTTCGAATCTTTAATCCTTATTCCCAATCAACAAAGTTTGATCCCGAAGGGGAATTTATAAAGAAATGGTGTCCTGAGCTTTCTGGCCTTAGTAAAAAGCTTATCCATGACCCTTCACAGGCCGACATGCTTCAACAAGCAGAGGCCAATTGTACCCTTGGAGTGGATTATCCCTATCCGGTAGTAAATTACAAAGCAAAAAGAATGGAAGCACTTGCCATGTATAAAGAGGCCTTATAGCTTCGACACCTTACCGATGAGAAAACAATATTAAGAAGAAATTATTATGAAAAAAAGTACAGGGAGCGCTGATTAAAAGAAATGGCCTAGAGTAACGATGATCCCCAGATAAAGGCTCACACTCAGCATATCGCAGAAAGAAGTAACAAGCGGTCCTGATGCTATAGCAGGATCGATCCCTGCTTTTTTAAACCCAATAGGAATTAGCATACCAAAAAGTCCTGCGGCCCCCATAGAAACCACAAGAGTCGTCGATACCCTGATACCGATTGCAATATTCCCATAAAAAATAAAGATCATAACAAAAGTAACGACAGCGGCCATTAGGCCCATAAGGAGTCCAACAGAAAACTCCCTCATAAGTGGTAAACGAAACTGACCAAACTCATTTGCACCCAGAGCAAAGCTTCTTGTTATAATCATCGCTGTTTGAGTACCAACATTTCCAGTAGTGTTCATAATCAGGGGCACGAAGGAAGCAAAGATAATGGCATTGGCCATATTTCCTTCAAAGAAAGTTAAAATATAACCCGTCAAAAATGAAGCGCTAATTGAAAAGATAAGCCAAGGAAAACGGCCTAGCGCCAGTTTAAGACGGTTAGGATTTACATCCCCTATCGACTCTTCAGAAGAAACCCCAACATAAGCTAGGATGTCTTCACTCACCTCTTCTTCAATAACATCTTGAACATCATCAAAGGTAATTTGGCCCAAAAGAATACCGTCTTTATCCACAACGGGTAGATAATTAAGGCCGTACTTAGAGAAGGTTTGTGCGACATCTTCCTGATCTTCTTCAGGGGTTACATAATACTTTAAAGGCTTGGTAATCTTAGCAATGGGATCCCCCATGCTACTAAGAATTAAATCATCGAGATGGACATAGCCAATAAGCTTTCTCTCTTCATCTACGACAA
This sequence comes from Bacteriovoracaceae bacterium, assembly GCA_017858255.1. Lineage (GTDB taxonomy): Bacteria > Bdellovibrionota > Bacteriovoracia > Bacteriovoracales > Bacteriovoracaceae. The sequence goes on along the minus strand of JAFMBV010000045.1, from coordinate 14,669 downwards.
AAGCATTGAAGACTTTTCCAAGAAGCTTTTTCTGGCGACGAATTGATTCGACAGCTTCCTTACACGTCATCCCTTCCCTTAAAAGACAAACTTCAGTCTGCATAATACTTCCAGCAGACTCTTCCGGATAACTTAAAATCCGTTTGATTTGACTCTCTTTTGTCAGCTGAGGAAGCACTGCCTCCTGAAGGTTCTCAGGAAGCATCTTTAACAGATAGGCAGCATCATCTGTTTCAAGAAGATTAAAAATAGTAATGAGTTTTTCAAGACCTAGAATTTCAATAATTTTATCGAAAAGAGACTGTTCGAATAAAGTAACGATTCCAGCGAGTTCTTCATCTTCTAAACTCTCAAGAATTACAGGATAGTGTTCTTCTCCAATAATATAAAAAAGATCAACAACCTCTAATGGGTCCAAAAAATTCAGATAGGCCTGGATATTCTCCTGCTGACCACTCTCAAAAATCTCTTTCAAATCTATTGCTTTCACCAGCATAAGTGTGTCATCTTTCAATGAAATTGACCACTCAGGAAAATCTAATAGCACCCAATTGCCGAGCAAAACGCTCACCTTAATAAACCTCAGTATTTTCCAAAAAAATACGAAAAGATTTAATGGGATTGAAGTCCAAAATTAAATCAAAATTATTTCCAAAAGAGGTTCTTGATTCTACTAGAGCTGACATTTTATTGGGCAAGGGTGAAGCTTTTTGGAAAACTATAAAATATTTAACACCCATTGGTTTTAGTTTTGCTGCCTTTTACTATTTTTACTTTCATGCCCCAATATCCGCTCTCATTACTTTTCTCCATATAATAGCAATTTGGTCACTTGGTGCTCTAAAAAAAGTAGGAGTATCTGCGAATATCTACATGAACTTTGGTGTGGCGATTTATTTAAGCTTATTCATTAACCTCTGTCTCTTCACTGGGGGAAGTGAATTTGTAAATATCTGGTGGTTAACAACGACCCCAGTTATCGCCATTAGCTTTCTTTCGCGTAGAGCTACTGTCGCATGGTCAGTCATTTCTTTTTCTTTCGCTTTGCTCCTCTTCCTTCCCCAAGTAAAAGTATTTGTAATAAATGAGTTAAATCCAGCAGACTTTCAATTTGTGCGTATCCTTTCAATTTGTTCGCTACTTGTTGCCTTTACCATAGTTTCTTTTTTTGCAGAAACAGCACGAATAAAAATGATTGATGAAAAAACAGACGCATTAGAAGCGGCCAATCGAGCATCAAATCTCGCCTCTCTTGGAGAAATGGCCGGAGGAATAGCCCACGAAATCAACAACCCGCTTATGATCATCTCTGGATCCTCCATGGTCATAGAGAAGGCCTTAAAAAAAGAGGACCTTGATAAAGAAAAAATACTTAAGCATCTTGAAACTATTAAAAAGACAACAAAAAGGGCTGCGACCATAATCAAAGGTCTAAAAACTTTGGCGCGAGATGGAGTATACGACGCAGCAGAAAATGTAAGTATTAAGGAAGTTCTTGATGATGTATTAAGCTTTATGGAGGCAAAGTTAAGACATGGTGATATCAATCTCCTCCTAGACACTACAAATATACTATTCGATAAAAAATTCCCCCTTTTTAGAGTGCAGTTCTCTCAAGTTGTATTAAACCTTTTAACAAATAGTTTTGATGCCATATCTGAACTTAAAGATAAATGGATCAATATTGAGATGCAAGAAGAGCATGGTGAGATCACCCTAAGAATTACAGATTCTGGCCCAGGTATTCCAAACGAGATTCTAGATAAGATATTCACGCCTTTCTTTACAACGAAACCGATTGGAAAAGGTACTGGACTAGGGCTCCCCTTATGTTATTCCATTATGGGCAAATGTGGCGGAGAACTCAAATATGATAAAGAAAAGAAAAATACATGTTTTGCCTTAAGGCTTCCAGCACCTATCAAAGAAGAAAAACTCGATGAGTCCAATAAGAATCACTTAAAATCCAACGCCGCTTAACGCTTAACGATTTGATAAAGTAAAAATTTTATATAATGACCACTAGAACCAAGTTGTTCAATAGGATGGTCAGCACCCTGATGACCAAGATCAATAAGAAAGGCCTTAAAAGGACTCTCTTGAAAGCCTTGGGCAACAGTTAGATCCAGCTCTTCGAGGGTGACTCCATGAGTACAACTCCCAATTGCAAGCAAGCTTCCTGAATGAACCATTTGTGACAATGATCTATGGAGTTTTTGATACCCACCTAAGGCCTTAGACTTATTCTTTAAGGATTTTGAAAATGCTGGGGGATCACTCACAACAACATCAAATGTCTTTTTATTGGTTTTGACCCAATCAAAAACATTCGCCCTCACGAAATCCCCTTTCTCACTAAAGCTATTCAATGTTAAATTTTTATCAATCGTCTCTTTAAAGTCACCTTGATCGACAAATGTAACTTCCTTTACGCCAGCGCTCAGCATATTCATGCCCCAAGAACCAACATAGCTAAACAAATCGACACCTGAGTTCATGTCGTTATTTGAACTCTCAATCCACCTTGCAAGCTTAGAGCGATTAGGGCGATGGTCATAATAGTAACCAACCTTTTGCAACACATCCTTTGGAATCACGTAGCGCAGTTTATTTTCTTCTACCTCTATTGCGGGGATAATGTCCTTTTCAAAGAGGGGAAGCCCTTCTGACTTTCGGTATTCCTCATTATCGAGGAAATAACAATTCTTATGAGTCAATTCAGAAAGTGTTTCTTTAATGAGGTCACGATAGCTGTCCATTCCTGCAGTATTGATTTGAATGATCACACTATTTAAATATTCATCGACAATGACCCCAGGTAACTTATCACTTTCTCCATAAATTAAACGGGAACCGTTTGATAGGTGAGCAAATCTTTTACGAAGAGAAATAGCTTCCTCTATTTTACTTCTTATAAAGGTCGCGGGTTCTACCACTTCCCCCTTTTTAAGAGAATCCAAAACACGAATAGGCGCACTTCTTTGACTCATAGGATTAGCAATGGCCAAAAGTCTAAGTCCATCACTTGTGCCATCTGTAACAATAACCCACTCGCCGGGAGTACAACTCTTTAGTCCTTCACTAACTTCACGTTCATAGAAATCCTGACGTCTTGAGAGAGAACGACCACTTTTTTTATTATTAATAACAATTTCACGCACCGATGACTCCCCAAATGTAATATCGCCTGTTAGTCTATTTAAGTATGGAAGAACTAAATTGGCAAAAGATAAGAGAATTCTACCCTATTGTTGGTCATGGTGTTTATTTAAAAAACGCTTCTATAAGTGCAGTTCACCGTGACGTATTAAAAGAAATGCAATTCTGGCAAGAGGACATCGCAAATCGTGCTGCTATCGATGAAGGACGCTTCTTTGAGCTGCTACAACACTCAAAAGAAGTCATGTCAGAGTTTTTAAACTGCTTGCCTGAAGATGTGGCCCTTCTTGAAAATTCCTCACACAACATGAACCTTGTTGCTATCATGATGAAAAAGGACTTAAAGGAAGGTAGAAACGAAGTGATTGTTCCCGCCGATGAGTTTCCTTCCTCTCTCCTTCCCTTTTATTACCATGGATTTAATATTATTCAGGTACCTACAAATAATGGTCATTTTACTGAAGAGGACCTCTTCAAACATATAACTCCCCAAACCGCCGCTGTCGTTACCTCTGTCGTCCAGTTCGGGACAGGTCTAAGGCTAGATCCAAAAAAACTCAGCGATCTTGCAGACCTCCATAAGGTCCCACTCATTCTTAACACCACCCAAAGCTTGGGTGTTTTTCCAATCAATCTTTTAAAACTCAATGTGGCCGCACTCACCTCAAGCTGTCATAAATGGCTTGGGGCAGGAATTGGTCAGGCCATTTTCTATTTGAACCCAGAGTTTAGAAAAGAGCGCCCCTATCCTCTCGCAGGCTGGTGTTCTGTAGAAGATCCCTTTGCCATGATAAATGAAATGCCAGTACCTCGTTTAGATGTAGGTGCTCTTCAACTAGGAAGCCTTCCCTTTGCTCTCATTGCAGGTGTTGTTAAGGCCATTGAAGTCATAAAAAAAATAGGGCCCGAGGCCATTCAAAGAAGAGTGCTCTCCCTCTCTCATGAACTGAGGAAGACTGTAATAGATTGTGGCCTAAAACCTGTTGGCGCCACTACACCAACAGAGGAAAGCGGGATTGTCACCTTTCCTGTGGAAAATGCCGATGATTTAGTTGAATTTTTAGAGAGTCGAAAAATCTATGTGAATAACCGTCGTGGTTTCATTAGGGCCTCTGTTCACATCTATAATACCCCAGAAGATATTCATGTGTTTCATCAGGCCCTACAAGATTATAAGAAGCAGTAAAAAAGCTAAGAGGAAGTTAGACCTTCTCCTTGAATCTCAAACGATAGCCAACCCCTCTAACTGTTTCAATGAGTTCTTCATAGAGTTTTTGACGAATTTGAAGGACATGAGTGTCTACAGTTCTTGTACTGGGATAATTCTCATAACCCCAAACTTTATTTAAAATTTCCTCACGACTAAAAGCACGATTGGGAGTTTCGGCCAATAAAACCAGAAACTCATATTCCATTTTGGTAAAATCAACAATCTTATTTTTAAAAGAAACCTCTCGTGTCTCTTGATCAATAACAATATCGCCTAAAGAAATGCGAGCTCCCTCTTCGGGCATATTTCCTCTTTCCGATTTATGGCGCAATTGCACGCGAATCCTGGCCGCAAGCTCACGAGGCTCAAAAGGTTTTGTGAGATAGTCATCAGCACCACTTTCAAGCCCTACCACTTTATCAATAACTTCAGTACGTGCTGTTAGCATAATGACCGGTAAGCGCACTCCAGCTGACCTAATCTCTCTAAGGTAATCGATCCCTTGCCCATCGGGGAGCATCCAGTCGAGAATCATCAATTCATAATTTTCATATTCTTTTGTTTTGGCCTCTGCAATATTAGCGGCGAGGTCGACGGTATAGCCTTCATCTCTTAAGAAAGTTCTCAAAGTGGCACCTAAACTTTCATCATCTTCAACAATCAATACTTTTGTACTCATGACTTCCTCACTTTTTTATTCCCATTCAAGGGAATCGTCAGACTAAATGTTGTGGGGTTAAGAGTTAGCTTTACCTCAACACCCATTTCACGGCAGACCTTTTTTACAATATTCATACCAAGTCCAGTACCTGAGGACTTGTTACCTTTTACAAACTCTTGACTCATAATCCCTAAACTCTCAAACTGGCTTTCTCCCTGATCTTCGACAATAAAGATGACGTGAGATTTATTCAGCTCAAAACTAATTTTTACTGGCGGCAGGCCATGGGTCAGAGCATTTTCTAAAATATTCTTCATGCAAATCCCCATCCAGTAAGTATCTATATATACTTCTAGATCGTTCTCAAGTGGGGTGTATTCAATATCTTCAGGGTGACTCTCTCTAAATGGCTCTATAACAGTTTCAACAAATTCATTAAGTAGGACTTTCTCTAAGTTTAAATCAAGGAGTTTGTCATTTTGTTCGGCCTTAAGGTAATTACGAGAAGTTTCAGTTAGCCGCCGCAAACGATGAACTTCTGAACTTAAGCGCAAATATACTTCTTCCATTTCATCATCAAAGCTATCGTACTTATTACCCATTTTTTCTAGAAGTAGAGTCAAGCTGGTAATAGGTGTTCTAAATTCATGGGTTAAAACTCTCAGGGCCAACCTTCTCTTTTCGTCATCAAGCCGTTGGGCGCGAATTTTAACGAGAAGGAGCCTGACAACAACCAAGATAATAACAATTAGGCCAAAGAACAGGGATAAAGTGGAGGTATTTGCCAATTGAAAAATATGTTTAACATTGTAATCCCAACACAAACTCCCATCGCGATAAAAGCATGTTCGAGTCGGTTGATGATTATGAAGGATAAACGGGCTGTCCTTTAAAAACTTATCGAGAGTCCCTCTAGTATAGATTCTATACTCTAGGATATTAAATATCTTTGGATAACTTAAACGGGCGAATAAATAGTCTCGAGTAAGGATGGTGCCCTTGCCCCTAATAAGGCCGGTTAAAGCTTCCTCTCCGACACTTTGTAAAATTTCAAAGACACCATTTAGTGGACCAAAGGCGCGCCGAATACTCGAGAGTTCACTGACATGGAAGAAAGGTAAATGGGTCATTACCCACGCGCGGTCATCATAATTACTCTTTGCCAGTTTGAAGGCCAAGTACGCAAAACTCTCTCCACTCGGATGAAGAAAAGGCGCCTCAACAAAGAATGACCTTGGAAGTGATCGTCTTCGATCACAGCGAAACTCCTCCCAAATCCATACTTTTTCAAAGTTATCGCGATTTAAAAGCTTACTAAAAGGAATGTCGCACATGCTATTTGTTGAAAATCTCTCTGGGTTTTGCTGACCATTTGTTGTGGTGAGATTAACGGAAGGATCTAAAAGCTTAAACTGATCCTCTGAAAAATAGAGACTATTAAAGTTGATGATGAACACGGGTTCGACTTTCTTTTGAAAGTCCGTCTTGATCTGATTAATTTGAATAATGTCACTTTCAGTGGCCCGATACGATCCCTGGAGAAAGAGCGCGATGTAGCCCGTGGTAAAGGCCATAACAACAGCTGTAAAAATAAGGACCATGTATAAACGCATGAAATGACACCCCTTCAGAAGAATGACTATAGCAAAGGGAAGCCCCTATTTGTCATCTCTCTGTTATTTCTTTGGTAAATATTGACCCCGCATCAACTACTAGCAATTTTTAGACCACCTGCAAAACCCACAAGATTCACCTTACAAATGGCAAGTTCTTCATTATAGTGGGGCTCGAATGATTTTGACTTAAAGATATTGATAAGGGGACACCATGAGCAATGGTCTAGTTTTGGGAATTGATTTAGAAGGTATGAACAAAGACCTTATCTACTCAGGTGTCGATATCAAAACTGATCGAGTGATAGAAATTGGTGCCGTGCTCTATGATTGGAACCTTAATCAACCCGTTAAAATTCTTAGTGAACTTATTGATGAAGTCGATCACCTCCCAATTTCTGAAGAAGTAGAAATGATCACCGGAATTAATGATCCTACCTTAGAAAAATGGGGTGCCAAAGGGACCAAGATCCACGAGATACTTGGTAACCTTAAAGATCTTATGGACCAGGCCGATTATCTGATGGCCCATAATGGCCACGGATATGACATCCCTATGTTAAGGGCGATGTTCAATCGCTATGATTTGGAAATGCCAGAAAAAACCTGGATCGATACCATGGTAGATATTGAGTTCCCTCGTAAAATGACAGGGAGATCCATGGCCCTTCTTGAACATTCACATGGCTTTATTAACCCGTTCCCTCACCGCGCAGTAACTGATGTTCTCTCAATGTTAAAGATCGCCAGTAAATATGAACTCAACCGAATGGGCAAGCTTGCAGAATCTCCAAGAGTTACCCTTGTTGCCTCTTTAAGGGCTCCAAACTGGAAAGACCCCGCAGCCGTCCAAGAATTCAATGAAGTTAAAAACAAAGTCGCCAAATCACGTTTCAGATGGAATCCCACTAAGAAAGAATGGACGAAAGAAGTTCATAAAGTCTTGATTGATGAAGGGAAAATAAAGTACGACTTTGAATATTTTATGAAGGAATCTTAGAAGCTATTATTTGAAATAGTTCCAACCACTTAACTATTAAAAAAGACCGAGTCTTTTACTAAACTTTAATCTCATTATTCCGATACGCTTTAAGCTAACCTTTAGGCCACGGGAACCTGTTGCATGAGCGACTACAGAGATAAAGACGAGGAAACACAAAAAGATGACGGATCCGTTTGGACATCCTATTCGGATTTATTCACAACAATGGCCATCATCTTTTTGGTCATGTTTGTCTTTGCCCTCCTTCGTTCAGGTGTCAAAACAATGGAGGCGGTTCAAGAGAAGAAGCGCCAAGAAGAGTATTTAAAGGGAAAAGTCCCTGAAAAAATCGTCAAAGAACAAGAGAAGCAAAAAGAAGATCTAGAAAAATCTATCTCAGAGATGGATCAATACAATGAGCTCATCAATAAGAAGATGCAGGAACTCAACACCTTTAGTGAGAAAATGCGAGACCACCAAGGGGTCATAAAAGGTCTTCTAAAAAATCAAAAGGTTTCCGAGTCAGTCATGGAAAACCTCCGTGAAGACAATCAAGACAAAGAAAAGAAGATAGAACTCAAAAGAGAAGAAATTCTTAAACTCGATAAAAAACTTAAACTAAAAGTGAAGTCATTAAACGAATCAGTGGCCCTTAATGAATTAATGAAGGAAAAAGAGTTAAAGCTTGAACAAGATATTGAGAACTGGCAGGCCAGGCTTGATACAAGCAAGGTGCTTTTAAAAGAGCTAGAAAGAGAGAAGAATCAAAATATAAAAAACCTTAATAAAGAAATTATCATAAAGGACCAAAAGGCCGCCAAACTCACCCAGATTGTGGAAAAGTTTGAGATCGAAGATGTAAAACAAAAAGAAGAAATGGCGCGCGTGAATCAAAATGTCTCAGACATGGTGAAGAGATTAGAAAACAAGCAGAAGGTCCTACAAGACCTCAAAACAACCATTACTAAAAATGACTTTGTCATAAAAGAGCAACAAAATAACCTCCAAAAAACTAATGACAGGCTCACTTCTGTTAAGGTCGAAAACAAGGACTTTCAACGCATAATAAAGGGTCTCGAAAAAGATATAACCTCCTCTGAAGATCTTGTCCAAGGCCTGAATCAAAAGGTCTTTGAACAAAAGAAAGTCAATACTGACTTGAATCAATTGGTGGCCAAAGTTGAATCAGACTTTCAAAAAAGTATGATCAAGAATCGTAAACTTGATGAATTAAAAAAGAAATTAGAACAAGACATAGGCCAACTTAACCAAAGCCTAAATAGCGCGGCAAATGAGAATAAGGATATTGTTAAGAAGTATCAAGTCTCTGTAGAGAACCGCAAGCATCTTACTCAAGAAATAAATAATCTAAAGTTCAATGTAAATGGACTTGAAGGCCAAATTCAGGAAAAAGAACAACTGGTATCTAGTCTAAAAAGTGACCTTACTGCTCTTAAGGGTCAATACGATAATCAAGATAAAGACAATCAAAAGCTTAATGATAAAGTTCAGAGTTTATCAAGTACGGTAGAAGGTCTAGAGCAAGAAATAAATCAAAACTTAAGTGAAAAGAAAAACCTCCAAGGAAAAATCACCACGCTCGAAGAAAACCTCAATCACGAAACACTTAAGAAGAATAATTTAAAAGCGAATGTTGCTGAGCTAAATGACAAAATGGCGGACCTAAAGAGTAAATTGTCTCTCGGAGGGCTAGAAAAACAAGAACTCGCTGAAAAATTAAGAAATTTAGAAAATACTTATAAGGGATCTCTAAAAGATAACCATGGACTGCAAGAGCGCGTATCCACCCTAAAGAACAATATAGAAGGCCTGAATCAAAAGGTGGCAGGCAAAGACTCTGACATTTCAAAACTTCAAGAAAGTCTTAACAATATGAAGGGTCAATACCAAGGCCTAGTTAACCAAAATAAAGGCCTTCAAAAAGACATTCAGAACCTTAATAACTCTATTACGGGTCTTGAAGGTAAAATATCGGGTCTCAATAAAAATATCCAAAATAAAGAAGGCGATATAACAGATCTTCAAAAACGCCTTGCTCAAGCAGACGCGGCAAACCAGGCTGGAACTAGGGTTAGCAGCAATCAACAAGGCATTATCAAGGGCCTCGAAAAAGGCCTACAGGATTATAAAGGCCAACTATCTCAATTGAAAGCAGGCCTTCAAGACAAAGAAGGTCAATTAAAAGGCTTAAGAAAGCAATTGGCCCAATCAGAATCTAAGAATCAAGGCTCGCAAAAAATTAATGAAGGACTAAAAAGTAATATCGCTGGTCTCAATAAGAACATTAATGGCCTCAATGGAAAGATCGCCGGACTCAACCAAACCGTTGCAGGAAAAAAGGCCAATGAAGAGAGACTTAGGCAAACAATTCAAGACCTACAAGGATCATTTGACTCTACTAAGGGCAAGAACAATGCCCTTACAGATAAAATCAATGAACTTCAAAATCAAATGGCCCAACTAAAGTCTCAAGTAGGAACTCTTAAAGTTGCCAAACAATACGAGGGACAAAAGACCAAGGCCTTAAATAATGAGGTCGATCGTGTTTTGACAGATTATAAATCCCTTGAGGGTAAGAATCGTAATTTAGAGGACACTATCGCAGCACTAAATCGCAAGCTTAGAAGAAACTATGCTCAACTGGCCGATTTAAAGAAGCAGAAGCTAAATCCCAATGAAGAGGACAAAAAGACGGCCGTTATAACTAAACTTGAAAAAGAACTAGATCGCTTGAAAACTGAAAATGGCCTCATAAAAAACAAAGCTACGAAGGCCCAAAGAAAAATCGCCAGTGTTCAGAACAACTTCAGAACAAATATTGGCAGAAAGTTGGCCAAGCGTTTAAGAGACGCCAATATTGATGTTTACGTTGACCCGACAACTGGAAATGTTATTTTAAGAATGGATAAAAACTTTCTTTTCAAAAAGAACTCTGCTGTTCTCTCAAATGGGGCCAAGAGAACCCTCCAAAAAGTAATCCCTTTGTATGTTGAAGAACTATTTGCGGACAAAGAAATAACCGGAAAAATTAATACCGTAAATATAATTGGCCACGCCTCTCCTAGTCACCGTCAACGATTTGTAGATCCCTTTGATCCCAAGAATCGTCGTGCCTACAATTACAACCTAGATTTATCCTCTGATAGAGCTCGCTCTATCGTGAAATATATTTTTAGTCGCTCCTTCGGTAATTTTAACCACAAAGGAATTTTTCGCGAAAAGGTCCAGGCAATTGGCAAGTCCTTTTCGGAACCAGTAAAGAGAATGCCTGCATCTGCTCCCACTAAGAAGTGTGGTGTTTATGATTGTAAACTCTCTAGAAGAGTCGAAATTAGTTTTACTTTAAAAGATAATAAAGAAGCTTGGGAAACTATCGATTCCCTCAACCAAGGACTGTAGCCGTGATGCTCGATCTAGTCTTTCATTTTTTCTCTACATACCTCATAGAGGTCATGTCCGCCTTACTCGTAGTGGGGCTCTTCTTTCGCTGGGCGGGTCATCGTCAATCAAAAGTTGAGGATGCCTACTTTACCTCTTTTACTAGTGAAATTGAGAAGGTTTTATTGCAACAAAAGGAACAAAACCAACAGGTCGAAGAAGTAGAGCCCTACCTCTCTGATCTTCTCAACCAGGTTAAAGATAAACTACCCACCCGCTCAGTTAGAAACAAAAGTGGTAAGAAGAAAAACAATAAAAAAGCCGATCAGTTAGGCGCTCAAAATGTAGTGTCCTTAAGAGAATATGTTAAAGGTGACCAGAGTCTCTTTCTAGGGATGAAGTCAGAGGCCGGTACTTTTAAATCAAAGTTCCCTCCAAACTTTAACGACCTTACTGATAGAATTTTAGAGCACGATGACAACTGGAATAAAGTATTAAAGATCTTTCCAATTGGCCCAATTTCTCGCCTCATTGATATCTTACCCGGATTGTTTGTGGTCTTTGGTATCTTTGGTACCTTTATCGGGATTTCCATGGCCCTACCAAAAATTGCCCAAATTGATTTTAATAATTTAGAGGCCTCTTCTGCCATTTTGATGGAATTTGTCTTGAGTGTAACTTATGCCATGAAGACATCAATTGCAGGGATTCTATTTTCCTTAACCATGACTTTTATTAACACTATTGCCCCAGTTTCTGGCCTTCGAAGAAAAACGTATAAGAAAGTTAATAACTGTTTTGAAAATATTTGGCACTCCATTCACGGTGAGAAATCTATCGAACAAGAAATGCACGAGGTCTTCCCTGCCCTATTGGCGGAGATGAAGAAGATCACTACCCATTTCGCAACGATTGCTCCCAACTCCGGCGCTCATGAACAAGATAGCGCAGAAGAGCCAAAGATAGGACAAGCATCAGGGGCCAGTCAATCCCTAGAGTCTTATCGCATGTCCCTTCGAGACAACGAAGCCGAACCCAAAGCCAAAGACGAAGTCGAACCCAAAGACGACCCCAAAGACGAACAAGACAAAAAAGTAGGATAGCACTATGTCAGCAGCTCAACTTGTCGCAGGATGCCCCCTCTTTCATGAGATCTATGATAACGAGGTAGAGGAAATTATCGCCGACTGCATGGTGGCCTCTTACTCTCCAGGTGATTTCATCATAAAGCAGGGTGACACCAATACTGATATCTGTGTTCTTCTTCAAGGACAGGCCAAGGTATCCGTTGATAAGGAAGGTCACGAACACCATATTGCGAATTTAGGCAAAGGTGACCTCTTTGGAGAGCTCGTCCTCATCAATGAAACCCAAAGAACGGCGAATATCATTGCCGTTGATCAATGCGATGTTCTCATCATGACCTATGAAAACTTTTTTTCCTATTTTCATAAGAAACCAAAAGTCTTCGCGCTCATGGTTTTAAATGTCACTCGTCTAGTAACGAAGAGACTAAAAGGCTCTAATCAAGTGATTCAAAATCTAAATGGCGAAATCGAAAAGTTAAAGAGAGGCAATAAAGCGGCATAGTGAATCAGCGAGTTTATCGACATTCACGTCTTCGGGAATATGCATAAAGGCACACTGATTTCGCCCGAGCGAATAGCATAGGCCATGAAAGAAAGTTGAATTACAAACATAGGTCCCCGCAGAAAAACTCATCTTTGCAAGTAGCCCATCCCCCAATAAGTGTTCCGTTAGCTCTTCAACCGGAAAGGTAGACATCTGCGCCAAAGGAAGCTCAGGAATAAGTGGTCTGCCCTCATCAATGGTTTGGCCAGAGTTGTCTGCGCGCTCTGGACTATAAAGCCAATTGAGCGCAACTTTTTCAGGAGTAATCTCCTCCCTCGAGGCGGCAAGTCCTGTGAAGAGAATGACATCAAAGCTTTGGAGGTCCAAATCGGCAAGAATATCAGGAATCTGCGCAAATACTACCGGAAGAACCGAAGTGTGAACCTCAAAGCCCTCGACCTCCCTTTGCTCCATCGCCAGACACAAACGCTCACTAGGGTTTTCATCGTGAGTATGAAAGGCGCCATAACCTGTTAATAATAGACGTTTTTTTTTCATGATTTGACCTCTCAATGAGTTCCCCAAAAAGGTGGCACTCTCTTCACCACACTTGAAGCTAAGTATATGAAGTTAGGTCAGAAAACTCAAAGATTATAAACTATTACCGATAAGAATATTAAGGAGAACCTTATTCACTTAACAGGTATAAAAACTTATTCAGCTCTATTAATTCTTGGTCTCTCCCTGACCTTTTCCAGCTGTGCGCCCAAACCAAAAGTTTCTAAAACAACAATTAATATCACTCCTTCAATGGCCATCAGTAATATTAATATGGACGGCGGGGCGATTATCTATGGTCAGTCAGATAAAGGTAACTCATGGGCCCGCATCTTTAGAGGCGGTAATGAATTTGTTATCGATATGGCAATTGGTATCTGAAGTTTTACGATCATTTCTTACGCAGGTCCTAGTGAACTTCAAGGCGCTGCTGAATGTGGGCTCGTTAATAACGTCAACATAGGCGAAGAAAATGAAGTCGTAGATATCCAAATCAATAGCGCCAGTTGTGCCCAGGCAGGCCTAAGAGCGATCTCCGTTAAGCCTTGTGGTCTAGCCAATTTTAATAGCGTCAAAGCAGGTGGGCCGGTTTCAACTTGTGGTGGTGTTGGTGGAGATGGAGGAGTACTTTCCCTTCGCCTCAAAATGAACGATCACCGAAACGGTACCAACAATGGTGACTCTCTCTCTACAACTTGTATCGACAGTGGAAACTTTGAAACTGGAAATTATCTCTTACCAACGGGTCTTACTAATACTTCTAATCAGAACTTTACTCTTGAGGCGTTTACTCAAGCAGGATGCACAGGCACAGCTTTCTTTATAAATGGAAGATCCTTATCAACATCAGTAGCGCCCAACTCGACTTTTTATGAAGCAACCAGTGGCTCTCAAGGTTTTCTTGCAGTCAATAAAGATTCCTTCCAAATCCCCCCGCAAGTTGCCGGCATCGCACCAAGTGCAGGTGCTCTCTCTGGAGGAACAACAATCACGATAACAGGAGCTGACTTAGACCCCACAGGCACAGTGCTTATCGGTGGCTCGCCTTGTACAAGTGTCACCGGAACCCCAACCTCACTGTCCTGTATAACAGGCGCGAATACTGCTGGTGCTTTTGATGTGGTGGTCACATCCATAAACGGTGAGTCCGTAACTCTTTTTTCTGGTTACACTTATCAAGCCCCTCCAACAGTTGTTTCCCCTTCTCCGGCCTTTGGTACAACCTTAGGCGGGGACACGGTTACCATCACAGGTTCAGGTTTTGACGTTATCAACGGCGTAAGTAGTGTTGATATTGGTGGGACAGCTTGTGCGACGTTTACCCTTATTAACAACACCACTCTCACATGTACCACGAGCGCCATGACCCAAGGGCTGAAAGATATTACCGTCACCAACAACGATGGAGACTTTCAGGCTGGCACTCTCACGAATGCCTTTACTGCCAATCCACCGCCCACGCTTGGATCGCTCGATATTGTTGCTGGTCCCGTAGGTGGAGGAACAACGATCACC
>JAFMBV010000044.1 GCA_017858255.1 Bacteriovoracaceae bacterium | reverse complement strand
AAAAAGAGAATACAAACATTCGTTTAAAAGAAGGTCGTATAAAACTCACTCGAGCAAATGAGGAGAGAAAGAAACTCATTCGAGTTCTTTCGCATGATCTCTCAAACTCTTTGATACTCATTCAGGCCAGTGTTGCTCGCCTTAGAAAAATGGAAGAAGGAGAATGGGATAAGACAAAAGCTAAGGCCAGTCTTGAAAGACTTGAAAAAGCTGGAACCTTTCAGCAAGAGGTTATTGAACATGTTCGTATGAATGAGGCTCTTAAAGGTGGGAAAATAGAAGTACAGTCAAAGGAGATCTTGTTTAAGAGTGTCTTTAGTCGTGCGCATTTAATTTTTAAAGATCGATTAAGTGAAAAAGGCCTTAAGTTAGAAATAAATTTAGAGAGTGATGATCTCTCCTTTTGGGCCGATGAAGTTGCTTTTAGCAATCACGTCTTTAACAATATTATTAGTAATGCCATTAAATTCTCCTTTCCAGATACAACTATTGAGGTGAATTGTTTTTCAGAGGACAAAAACTGGGTCATCTTAGAAGTCAGAGATCATGGAATGGGTATGGAGAAATCGATTTTAGATGTGATTTTTGATTCGGATAAACGAACATCTCGTTTAGGAACTCTTGGAGAAGAGGGAACGGGCTTTGGAATGCCTTTAATGAAGAGCTACGTAGAACTCTTCGGTGGAGTGATCCATATAAATTCAACTACCTTTGAAGAGGGAGTTGATAATTCGGGCACTACCATATCTTTAAGGCTAAAACGTGGCGAAAATATAGTCTAATGTCTTTATAATTACCTGATTTTGTATCAATTGCTAACGACATGGTAACTTTTAGCCATGGCACTTAATTTGAAGCCCTTTTACGGGCCAAATGATCCTTTTAATCATCCGCTACCTACCTTTCCTGATAAGGGAATTCCCCTACGTTCAAATACCAACAATAACCCTGAATTTGAAAAGAAAGATTTTTTACGGGAGGAGGCTTTAAATATTAAAGTAAAGAAGATGATTGCAGATGCTTTTAAAAATCGACTAAAGCGATTGGATATTTTCTAGTTTACAATTCGACAGCCAAGTCTTTTTCCTCTGTACTCTACCAAAGTTTTTTGACCTAGACCGAAGCCCATAATGGTCTTTTTCTCTTTATCAATTTTATATTTTGAAACGGGAACTATTTGTTCTGCATTTTTTTCACAATAGTTTTGGTCCTGCTCGACAACGAAATAACAGGAACAAAACTCCTTTGCATAGGAGCTTGATACAACTTTAAAAAAAGGTTTTTGACAGCCAGTGAGAGTTAAAAAGGCGATCACAGAGATTAATACTTTCAATGAGCCTCCAATTCTTTATAAACTTTTTTAATCCAACTGTTTCGATCAAACTTTTCCAGTTTATCTGCACCAAGCCTTATGGCAATTGCTTTTTCCTTGGGAAAGATGGCCATAACTTGACCTTGATGACCTAGGGCCATAAAGAGTTCTTTCGTTACTCCTGGCACGGACCTTTTCTTCTTTTCTGGACACTCTTGATTTAGCCACCAATGATAACCATAAGTGAGGCTATCTGTTTTTGCCTTTCGATAGGTTTGACAGCTGGTCGGAGCCACCTTTAATGAATCTGTCACAAAGTTTTGTGGAATGATTTGCTTATCCTTATTCCATTGACCCTTTTTTATGTAGAGTCTACCAAATCGTGCTAGGTCTCGTGTTGTCATAAAGAGGTAGGAGGAGCCGACAAAGTTTCCTGCCTGATCTTGCTCCCACGTAGCTGTCGTAATTCCTAGGGGATTAAATAGTACATCCCATGGATAATTGTCGTACTCTTCCTGAGTGGGAAATGTTTGTTTTAATAGCTTCATCAATAAATTTGTTTCGCCACTTGAATAATTAAAGATTTTACCGGGCCTTGCTCTGGCCTCCCTTGTTGCCGTGAAAAGGCCCATATCTTTAAAGTTTTCAATATAGAGCATATCAACGACGTGACTTTCAAACGGATTACCCTCGTAAAACTCATTCCATGCCAAACCACTACTCATTTGTAGAAAATCTCGGAAGGTTATATTTTTCTTTATAGGTTTATTAAGTTCCTCTAAAACTTCTGAGGCCTTTTTAATAATTGGCCATCCTTTTTGGGATAGCCTTTTTCCAATGAGAGCACTCGCAAAAGATTTTGAAATAGACCACAGGCGATGAGGTTTATTTTGGGTAAATCCATGGGCATATTTCTCATAAACAATGTTGTCGTCTTTTATAATGAGAACTGCATCAGTTTGCCATTTTCTTTTAGAATGAAAGGCGAAACTTTCTTGGCCTGCCCATTTCTTGTCATTCATGGGCCCAGATGTTGTCCAGTCCCATACTTTTTCATTCCCGGCCTCATTAGAAGGAACTTGATCCTGAGAGTAGGTCATTGTGGACATCATAAATATGAGGAGATAAATTTGAGCCTTCATTTGATAAAAGGATAACCTTTTTTAAAAGACGAGCCTAGTCTTAATTGTTTTTGGCGAAGTGGCACGTTAAAATAACAACATGAAAAGTATGTTTTTAATATTATTCTTCTCTTTGTCACAAAGCTCTCATTGTCAGGATTTTTCGTACGAAATTACTCAGGATAAGAGCGTTTCTAAATATCAGCGTATCAATCATATTGAGACTTTTTTAGGTAAATTTAATAAACAGATGGCGAAGTTTTCGAGTGACCTTAAGAAAGAAGATATTGGGTTTCGTTCTAAGTTAGATAAGCGTTTTGAGGAAATGTCAGGCAGATTAGAGAAGTTAAAAAGTGAAGTTGAACAGCTAAGGACTGAAGAGATCGCCGAATTAAAGAAGAGTGGTGGCGGGGCAGAACTTAAGGAATTAAAAGAGAAAGTGATCGCACAAGAAGAAGAAATTAAGAAGCTAAAGGAAAACTTCGACTCTCTACAAAGTGTTTTAAAGTCTCTTAATGAACTCTTGAAAGTAAATGGTAGCATTAAGACTAAACCTTAACGGTTCTTTGAATTGCCTACTGTGTTGGGACGAACGCTTCCTGTTCGACTAGTTTCTTCTTTTTTAGAATATCTTCCAGCATCAAAAACCTGTTGACCAGGCCTTTGGTAATCAACTTGTTCCAAGGGATCATAAGTTTTACGCGAATTAATCATCGTTAAGCGAGTGAGTTCTTCTGTAACTCTATTAAATATAGCTTCTCGGCTTATTCTTTGGCAGGGGCTACTCTTACTAAAGGATGAAATACTCAGATTAACTGGCTCCTTTTTAACGCCTTCAATATTTGCGTCGCTTAGATCAAGCTGAAGACTTGAAATAGAGTCTCTAGTATCGATAGCAAAATTTAAGACAAGAGGAAATCCAAGGTTATTTTCAAACTCCGAAGATAACTCTCTAAAGTCTTCTGATTCAATTAACTGCTCATAGAAAAAGCGTACATCAGCGGCCAGGCAGCTGTCTTTCAATTCAGATTCTTCAAGCAAGGATCTTATTACTTCAGCACCGCCTGAGCTAGAGCTATTCACACAATTGTATAGGGTCCGTTCATCGACTTTAAAGAGGGGGTCTGTAGAATCCAATTTCAGGCAGTGCTTTAAGTCCGTGACATTGGGATTTAAGCAGTTTCTTCTTTGACGGCTAAAATTCATTTCACCACATAAGCCTAAAATAGCATTTTCATTTATGATGAGTCCGTCAAAGGTACTTCGTTCTAAGGCCTCTGGAGACCCTACGAGTAAGACACTAATAAAAAGAAGGAAAAGGTGAATTCTCACTCTTATTCCTCCCTATTTAATTCAATCAATTTACAAAAGGTCATTCTAAGGTATCCTCTTTACTTCCACGGAACTTTCACAAAAAACTAATTAGCTAAAATCAATTCCCTGAGCTTATCGGCATTAAATCTAAAAACTTGACTCTATTTGTCAATTATATCGGAAGATATTGTTTCCCCTTGAAATTATTGAAGAAAGTTAAAGATATCCCTCTCGATTATAATAATTTCATATAGTTAAAGAGGTTTTGTACTTTTAATAAAAGAACGTGTGTTCTTTTAGTGAACAGAGATTATGGGCATTCCTTGCCAAAGCCCCCAAAGTTTTATTACTTATGCTCTAGCACAAACTGAAATGGAGAATATTTACATGAATAAAGTAATCAAGCTGCTTCTCTGTTGGACAATATTACTTTCGGCGCCTCTTTTGGCGAATAACAATCGCTTTAATAAAGTTTACTTAGGCCACTGCAGTAACTTTGGTCAGGGTGTTAGCCTCTCTTTTTCTAGTTGTGCGAATTCTAATTTTGGTTCTGTTGGGAGAGTGCTCGGTAGTTTTAGTTCCTACTGTATCAATACAGGAGACGAAGTTCGTTATTCTTTCTTGAGCTGTATGCAATCAAACTTTAGGAGTATTGAAAGTCGGTCAAATGGAGCTCTTTATCTCCAGTATTGTTCTAACTTTGATCGTAGGGCATTAAACTTCAGTTATGTTAACTGTGTGAATAATAACTTTCGCTCCATACAAAGATTTATAAATAACCAATAATTCAAAGTTAGGCTTTTACGTGAGGATAGATGACATCCAATAGTTCAAGCCGAGGCGCCATAAGCTCTTTCGTAAGAGAATGAAATAGTAGGCGAGGCATCTTTCTTTCAAAATCATATATTCGCTGTAACGAAGGATGTTTTATTTCTTCAATGCCTATAGTTGTTTCTCCCTTGAGAATTTTTTCTAGGCGAGCAATAAAAAGACTATTGTGATCCTGTAAGTAAGGGGGCAAAGATTCCTCAAGAGACTTGAAGTCATTTAAAAGTTGAGAGAGTGATTTTCGATGAGTTTCATGCATGTATTGAAAAACGAAAAAGTAAAAACGAGCAATCGTGCCATAAGGGTTCTTTCCAAAGTATTCAATAGCTATTTGAATGTTGTGATAGGCCTGATGGTATTCACCCTTGTCTTGGGCAACTTGCGCCTGCATATAATGAAAGAGGGCCTTCTGATAGGTAGGAGAGTTTGTCTTTCCTCTTATCTTAATATTTTTGCTTTGAGGCCTTGAGAATGCATCTGTTATTTGAAGAACCTCTCCAGTAAAAAATTTAGGAGCGGTTCCAGTAATAACTAAGGCCTCTTCTTTATCTGGTATTAGGCAAATGTTTTGAAGAGTTGAAGGCGTCATGGGATCTGCTTGCCAGTTTTGAGATTTAACCTTTTCTTGTTCATCAGCAACGCCCATAAAACGAATCAGTTTTTCAGCTGTCCATGGGGTATTTTTCTTAAATCCTAAGGAACGTAATTTTTTATCCCTCATGTTAATACGCATTTCATTAAAGGCTTGAAAACCATAGGGGAGAATATCATGAGTAATTAAATCTCTATTCTCTCTTTCATTGCAAAAATAAAGGCATCTCTCAGGAACAGCTTGATGAACGCTATAGTCAAAGTTATCACCTGCAATCTCACTTGAGAGAATTTGACCTCCTGAAAACCCCATATAGAAGGCCCAAGATGTGATGGAACTTTGTTTTTTGAGAAAACGAATGGCCTCTTCACGCGAGCCACAGTTTTGTAGTAGTTCAAAAGCAATATCGAAAATAGGTGTACCTTGATAATTAAAGGTTTTACTAAACTTTTGGTGGAGTGAAAGGGTAACTCCCTCTTTTGTCATCGCGGTAATAGAAGGGAAGGGAAACCCCGCTGATGAAAAGCTAAAGGTAACGGGACCATCGTCTAAGGTTGTTTGAATACCTCTTTCATATTTATCGAAGCTGCCATGAAAGGGGAAATCTAAAGTTCTACCATGAACAAGAGCATCCCTAGAGTCGTCCCATATAAAATAAGAGCTGCATCCCAACATGGTGTGGGGAACTCCAGGTATCCATTTTTCCATAAAGGACATCATCTCAGGAACGAGAAGGCCCATGGCCACTTCTGACGGTCGGGCACCAAGTCCTTCGGCATAAGCTTCAAGTCGTTTCTTAAAACGAGGGTGTAGTTCTATGGCCGGCGTAAGCAAAGCCTTCATAACTTCTTGCATACCTTTATTTAGACCTGTCCAACGGGTTCGAAACAGTCCGGTTGCGTGATCTAGCAGTAAAGTATGCCTACCTTTGTCCTCAAGACCTAGTTGATAGAAGTTCTCTAGGGTATCTCCGATAAGGCAGTGAATGGGAAAGTCTTTAGTCTTAGTCATTAAAGTTTAGCGTTTTATTCGGGAATACCCATTAATAAAGGATGTCTATGTATTCTATTTTAATGAATCCTAACCAAGAAGTCTTGATTGGATTAATGTGCCTCGCGGCCCTAAGAATTTACCTTGAGATAGTAGGTTTTGACTTTTTAAAGCTACCTCTTACGAAAGGTCTGGCCGGTCGAGCGGGAACTGAAGCTCTTAAACGGTTTCATCGTATGGGTCTGATATTTTCTGTTGGTTTTATCGTTCTCTTTGCCCCTAATCTTCTCTTAGGCTAAGAACTTTCCTTAGGGTTACTCTCTTGCAGTAGTTTTGCTTGTTCTATGGCCTCATTTGGAGGCAGTCCCTCATATAGTTCCATATGGGATAGTAGTGGCGTTAAATTGTCGGGCACTTCGATTTTATCTTCAGCTACTTTCTTCCTAATATAGATTTTTATTTTTGTTTGTTCCTGGCCATGTTCTTTCCAGGCAGAGAGTAAATTAGACATCTGGTAGATCTTATTCAAAAGGCTAGAGTTTTGTTTCTTATTCATTTGAAAAGCATCTAGCTTCCTTAAGAAATTCCATAATTGCCAAGGATCTTGAGTTTCTTTAAGAAGGGCCGTCAAAGATAGGTAAATGATTGGGTCTGATTCAAAATTATCACCCATTAAAACGAGCTCATTAGGAATGCCTGTTAAAAGTAAAATGTCCAACAGATGGTTAAGCTTATAGAGTCCTTGGACTTTGAGGTCTTTAGGAGTCAGATCCAACTCAAAAAGACTAAAGAGTTGGCGGTAGTCTTTTAGAAAAATTCCCGCTGTGAAAATTTGGTTTTTGTAGAGCCAGTCTCGCATGGCCTCTTCATAAAAGTGAGGAGAGGCCGAAAGAATAAAAGGGTGATAACCATCAGCGATATAATTTTTTAGTATATCAACACTATTTGTCACTGTAGGAAAGAACTCTAGCGGTTTGGTAAGAGAGTTGTATACGTCGCTTGTTGTAGAGTATTTAGTGTCCACGAGGGTTTTATCAAAATCACAAACAATGATTTTCTTAGGGTTCCCAATCACCAATGGGATAAAAGTACCTAAATGAAGTTCTAGACCAGGCTCTTTACCTATCTCGTATACTTGAAGGGCTTTTATTTGAGCCTTTTCCTTACTAAGGGGTATTTTAAAGCTTAAATTTCCAAAACTATCAGAATCATAGTTTTTCTTAAAGACCTCTTGTTGGTTCTGATCGATACCAACAAGCTTTATCTGAAAGGCACTGCCACTTAGAAGTTTATAGGCTTGAATAGGGAAGCGCGGTGTTGGTAGTTCTTTTTCAATTTCTCGGACAATTCCCTGTGCCACCTCTCGAGCAAATCCTTGAGGAATATGACCAGAGATAAGGTTTTCCTTCATGGTGATGGAAGCCTTAATATTTAGGTTTTCTTCCGTCATGATGGCCAAAAAATGAACTAGGGTAGGGCGTTTCATAAAACTATTCTACGCTTTTGGTAAGCGATAGGAAAGCACTCCGTCTTTGTAAGCGACTTTTAAATCTTTATCGTCCACAATTTGGGCAACCTTAAATTCTTTAGTAATGGTCTCGGACTTTCTACTGCTTTCAACCTCACCAGATGGAGCATCAAGTCTTTTCTCAGAGCGTCGGTTAAAAGAAATGCGAACAGTTCTTTTATCTGCCGTTAGGTTATAATTTTCTTTCTCGTGGGGAGAAACTAAAATATCTACAAAATAATTTAATTCATCTTCCCTAATCGTAGGCTCTAAGGTTTTTAAGTTATAGAAACTGTCGGCCTGCTCTGTTTCAAGTGATTTTAAAGTAGAGGCCTTGTCAGCAATCGTTTGGTTGAAGCGCTCATCAAGTTTTCCTTTAAGGCGATCTAGAACTGCTTGATGTTCTCCAATCATAACCTTATATTTTGACTCAAAAGCTTCTTTTTCCCCTCTAAGTAATTCACCATAATGTACTTCGGAGGCATTTGTGCGGTCTTTATGGATGCGTTCTCTGGTCAAAAAATCACTTTGATTAACCAGTTGTTGTTCTGCCATGGTATTTTTGTGATTTATCTCATTTTGGCGGATAGTCGCCTGAAATCTTTCTTCTGCTGACTTTAGTTCATTGGCCTGACCGGACTGTGCCTGGGTGACTTTCAGACCGTTCTCATGGGCGACCTTATCAATCGCAAGTTTACTTTTTAGACGGATTTTTTCTATTGTTTGATCACTATTGTGATGAACATTCTTTACTTTTTTATTGATATCATAACTTAGGTTTTTTATTTCATCTTGTGAGCGTTCAAAAATATCTTGTGCTCTTTCAGAATGGTTTGTATTGAGGTTTTTTACTTTTTCACCATGGCCTTTTTTGAGATTTATTTCTTCTTTAATAAGACGTTCTTGAGTATCGGCCACCTGCTTTTTAATCTCTTCAAGCTTTTCTTCTTGGCCTACAGAGGCCTCTTGAAGGCGGTTAAGATCTCTATGTTGGATGTCCATGAGTTCGACTTCACCCTGGAATCTTTGATTCTCTTTCTTTTTATCGTAAATATTTTCAATATTTTTGATTTCTTTTTGGCGGTTGGCAATTTGATCGCGTTGAGAGCGAATAAGTTTTTTTAACTCACCTTTGTTTTGTTGAATTTGGCTTTTTGCTGCCTCAACCTTCAATTAAATACCTTTGCTGTTTGTGCCCTCGCAATAGGGGGCTTACAAACTTGCTTTTTTGAAGTGTCTCCAAAACACATCCAGCTTCTTACAAGATCAATTTTTAATGTAGTTTCACCACCGTGATAGGCGATGTAACTTTGGGGATCTAGTGTGGATATTACAACATGAGTTTTTTGATCCATTGAAAATGGGTTACGGGCCTTTACACTAAACTGATAGACTCGATATTCTGCGTGAGTCTCGGTAAGTACCATAACGGCTAAAAAAAAGATGATAACAAATGATTTTGTTAAGCTCATTGAAGCTCCGGGACTTGGTCGAGAATCTTATTTTCAACCATCTTTAAAAATGCCCTTTTAAAGAGCATGCGATCCTTGTCACACATCGACCAAAAGACGGTTCTTTGTCTTTCGAGGGAACGATGCTCACAAAGTCTTTTAAAGAGTGTCTTGGCTTTTGCCTTTTCATTACCAGTTAAACTATTTGGTTTATCTTGCCAGAGTTCTTCCATCCAATTTTCTTCAAAAAGAGGGTAGAAGCCTTGTGCTGCAAGGGTAACAAGTGATTTTATTGCTCGGTCATTACGGTGAAAAAACTCCAATTGATCCTCCTGAACTGGTGCTTTCTAGCACCTACTAAAATCTTACTGTGGATATTCATATGCGGGTACGGGGTAGCTTTTTCCGACCTAATTCCTTTGGATAATCAATGATTTAGATACTTGGGCGAAGTGTTTTTGTCGGTTTTTGCCGTGATTGGAAAAAATTGGCCGAGAAGGATACAATCTCAAGAGGTCTTTCAAAGGAAGGACAAATGATTTTTCAGGAAGAAAACAATCTTAAGGAAGGAAGCCATGCCTGCAAAACCCAACTTTCTTTTATCGCTAACAACATTAGCGCTCTTATCATCACCTCTCTCATTTGCTTTGGTGGATTACACTGAGAATGAAGCATTCAAGCCACAAAGAAGTGGAGCATCTTCTGTTGCCAACAAAGCACCAGCAAGTCGTTCTGTTACTAAGCCCAAGCGTGGTGGTGGAGGGGACTCAACTCCATTAGGATTTAATACAGGCCTTTCTTATGGAACTCAAGATATTGAGCTTGAGGGACAAACTGGGAAGGTTGAAACGATGGGGTTAGAAGCTCACTTTCAAACACGTTATAATATCTTCATGGCCGTTAGTTACTTCCAAACAAAGAGTTCGTCTGGAAGTTTAGTAACTGAGCAAACAAGCTTTCAAAAAGGAAACCCCGAAATCACTTTGGGATTTAACTGGCTTCAATTTGGTAAAGCTAGCGACCTCGCCACTGTTGATCTTTATGGTGGTCTAAGTCTAGGTCAAGCAAATTCAGATTTCGCTACGGAGAGGTCAGATCAGGTTGTGGGGGTTTCTACAGCAAAGCGTTTTTATAACTTCGCTTTAGGCCTTGGTTATGAGTACCGCATGACGGGCAATGGTGGAGCTAATGAAATGGCGATTGGAAACATAACTAAATTAAGTGCATCGTTAGGATGGGTTGTTAGTTCTGACATTCGCTTTCTCATTGAAGGATCAACTTATAATATTGCTGGTACTGATGATGCTGGAGCTCTTTTAAGACTTCAGGAAAAAGTTAGTTTCAGTACTGTGACCCCTCAGATACAATTAAAGATTAGTCCTTTAGTTGATTTAAGTTTAGGGGCGAAATTTCGCACCCGGCGCTTGAAAGACAGCAATCTTACTCAGGCACGCTTGTGGAGTTTAGATGGCGCTTATGGCAATGGAGTTTTCGCAGGATTAAATTTTAATATTTAGAATAATTTTTTTGCCAAGGATAAGAATTGAGTTGTTTTGAAGAAGTCTACTTTTGCAGCGAGTGTAAAAAGATCGCTAAAAAGCTCGATGAGCTCTTATTTGTTGAAAATGACGGGCAAAATGGATTTTGCTCTGAAGCATGTATCGAGAAGTTCTTTGATCCTCTTGTAAAACATTATGAAGAGCTAGAAGGGCAGTGGCGCACACAACATAGTCTTCTTGATGAAGAAATTCTTGAAGTTGTTGGTCATCCCGTCTTTATGGACCAGCTCTTAAGAAGACCTGATGAGGTTTATCTCTATATTGCTGATGGTGGTGAGCACCTCTATTCTTTTATCGTTGAAATTAGTGATGATAAATATGGAGATTTTTCATTGATGTGCTTATGCTTGACCTATGAAAACCAACCTTCTTTTATCATTACAGCTTCTGCTTCCAAAGAGACTGCAATGACAGATAACTACCGTTGGGGAAAGAAGTTTGATGATGCTAAGAAATTTCATTCTACCTCTGATGTAAATGACAAAAAGAAGAATATTGAAATTGATGAACAAACATTAATGGAAGTAGAAGGTAAGAAGTCATCTTACTTGGCGGTACTTATTGAGGATAGAAGTCCTGCAGATATTCCGATTGAAAGCTTTATGCTTTATGAGGATTATTTTGAACCGACAATGATGGAGCCCGATGAAATCTATAGTACCGTAGATGATGAAGGGGATACTATTTATACTTATATTAAGGCCCATGATCGCGAAGGTGTTAGCTTCTACTATTTTATTGTTTGTATGAGGTTAAAAGAAGGCTTTCAAGAAAATACGGATGCTCTTGTTCCCGTCGTTAGCTTTCCTTCTGTCGATGGAGAGCTCTATCGAATGTACCGTAAGGGTGAACTGATCAGTGGAAACCTCAAGAACTAGCTTCTTTAGAATTGATGATATTGGTAATGGCCACCAGATTTAAAGGGAATGCAATAGCTGGGATCACCATACTGGGCCAACCATTGACTACAAAAGATATAAGCATCTGGTGAAAGGATGACCTGATAAAAAGGGGCACCATACTCATAGGCCTTATCCCTCATAACCATGACGCCTGTTACAGGATAAGTCGAAAAACCACTTCTATTCTTAATCATACTAATTTTATAAAGAGTTGTGTTACTTCTAACGTATAAACATTTTGGTTCGCCTATATAAACTGAGTTTGTTCCAGAGTGATAGGTAGGAATTAGACACAGTTGTTCCGATGTAATTGGATTTTTTACTTGAAGCCAAATATCTAGCGGGTTCGAGCTTGATTGGCATAAGGTGTATGCTCCTTCTGAGGCATTGTCTTCATTGGGGCTCAAGTGAGCGCCGGTGCTTTGAAAGCCTGTGCTGCCGTTTGAAGACCAGTTACACTGACTAACTTCTGAGGGCACAGTGATACTACCAGATGTATCATCTCCACCTGTGGTGGATGACCCTGTTGTTGTCCCACTACTTGTCGTGCCAGATGTCGTTCCATAGGGATTGCCAAAAAGATTCGATTCTGCCGACCCTCCAGCGACTCTTCTCTCTCCTCTAGGAGCATCACAACTGGTGATTGTGAGGAGACTGAGCACTCCGAGAGTGGCGATATATTTAAAACTCTTTATTTCTAATACTTTGAATAACATGACCTACCCTTTGGACAATATATGCCTTAGTCTTTTCGACCATTAAGAGAAAAAGATGAGAGTTTAGGCAAAATGATTATTAAATTTTAAAACTTTCTTCCTAAATGTCCGAAACTTGATTATGAAAATTATCTTGCCTCTTTTATTACTTGTTCTAATTACTGCAGGATACTTCTTTTCGTTGCGAATACCGTACCATTTTTATCAAGAGGCGGTTCATGAAGGTATTCACAGTCCTTTTCTAAAGTTAAGAAAGCTTCCAGATAAGTTTTATTCAGGACAAGATTACCAATTCATGCGAATGCATGGGCTAACCACAAATAAAGAAAAACAATGGGAAAATCTTCACTTTAACGATTTCCTGATCCCATTTCCTGTAAGACACCCAAGCTTCCTCATTGCTCCTCATATTGAGAAAGAGGGAGGGGAATACCTCTTTGGTTTTGAGGTTTTAAATTATAGTTATGACGTTATTAATAGAGTCGTCATTAGAAAGAAAAAGCCTTTTAAACTTGAGCTTTACCATCATAAAATTTTTCAACTTCCATTATTTGAAAAGATGATTCTAGATAAGGGATTGGGAGTCGTTTGGCAGGATATTTTTAAAAAGGATATTTTTCAAGCGGGCTTTTTGGAGACTCCTCCATTTTCTGAAAATCTAGTACCTAGTGATATTCCTCTAACAGAGATGGTTTATAACCTCTTTATTTTGACTGTTAGGGAAAGATTTTTTCCAGTTAAAGTGGAAACCATTAATTTTTGGAAAAAAGGCAATTTAGGTATCATTGAAGTTAGAGATGAAGAGTCTCAAAAGGGTGAACCAACACAATACCTTCAAGAAGTTATTTATTACCTAGAGGGAAATCAGGTTTATACAATTGAGTTAAAAACCAAATTAGAAGATCTGATGGCCGAAAAGTATCGTCAGAGACTTCTTGAGAATTTAAAATTTAAATTGAGTGAACTCGATAGTTCAATTCCTCTATATGCCTCCTTTCAAAACTTAAGGTATCAAGAAAAGTTAACTCCTGGAGGTCTCGTCTATCTTTATACGGCCTTCTCTCATCAAAAAAAATCTGAGAATTTTCTAAGTCAAATGATTCGATTTTTAGAGCGAGGAAAAAATAAGAAAGTTTATTTAGACCCACTCTATAAATATGGTTATGAGAACTATGGGACGAGCTTTTCAAACCTTCTTGAAAAACTAAGAGAAACTGAAAAGGAAAAGCTTGATCGCAAGGTCAAGGAGGAGGAGGACTTTAAAAGAAAAAGCCTCGAAGATATTACAATCCTAGATGAAGTGGAGAAATTTGAATCAAATGAGGAAAAGATTAAATTCTATCTCCAGAAGGGCAAAGACGAGGGAGAGGGTCGTACAGATTCTAAATCTCTTATTATTGATTAATTCGTAGCATGGTTACTCTTGACTGACCCTTACGCACGTCGTAAAAACACCACATGAAATTTCCTGGTAAAAGAAAAACGAAACACTATTTTCCTGTTAGTGAAGACTCTCGTATCCCTTTAGAGAGAGACTTGGTGGCAAGAAACCGTGTATATACCGTTGGTATTGATCAGCTCATTGTTGATATTGAAGCCCATGTCGATGAAGAGTATTTGGCCACTTATGGTCTTATTAAGGGAGAGTCTCAAATTGCTGACTCCGACCTTGTTGAAAGTATCTATCAAGAACTAAAAGAATCACAGAAAATCGTCGGTGAATTTGCTGGAGGTTCCACAGGAAACACTCTTCATAATTATGCTGTTTTGTCTGATGATGACTGCGTTGCTCTAGGGGCGATCAATCGTAATATTCAAGTGGGAGATTATGCTTACAAATATATTTGTACCACTAATTCTCATGTTGATCTGAGCTACCTAAAGCCTTGTGATGGACCAATGGCACGGGCGATGTGTCTCATCACCCCCGATAAAGAAAGAACATTTGTAATTGGTAAAGGAATTATGAATGAACTATCTCCTGACTATATACCGGAAGAGGTAATCTCTGGTGCTAGTTCCTTACTCATTTCGACTTATTTATTGCGCGATCATGGCAGCCCTATTTTTCAAGCAACTATGAAGGCCGTGAAAGTGGCGCGTAAGGCAAATGTTCCAGTTGTCCTTTCGTTAGGCACGGCAGGGATTATAAGAGAAAATCGAGAATTTCTCTTAGAGTTTTTAAAAAACGATATAAGTATAATGGCAGGCAATGAAGAAGAGGTAAGCTTTCTTATGGGTGAGGAGGATGCTCTTTTAGCACTCAATAAGGCCCTTGATTTTACAGACATGGTTCTTCTTACTGTGGGGAAGTCAGGTCTTTACCTGGGTGGCCATTGCGATGAAGAGTTAGTCAGGGAAACAAAAGATAGCCTTCACTCTAAATCAATTCCAAATTATAATCTTCATGAGTATTCAAGAGCGATGCCGAAGGAGTTCTGCGAAAATCCTCTGAAAATCTTTACCCATATTAATCCCTTCTTGGGAGGACCAGGTAAAATTGAAAATACCAACGGTGCTGGTGATGCGGCGCTGAGTGCTGTACTTCACGATATTTCGTCCAATAGTTATCACAAGCTAATGGTCCCAAATAGCCCAAAGCATAAGACGCCCTTTTTAACTTACTCATCCCTGCATCAGGTAGCGAAATACGCTAATAGGGCCAGTTTTGAAGTTCTTAATCAAAATTCCCCCCGTCTGTCTAAAGGGCTTCCGGAAAAAGAAGATTCTCTAGAAGAGTCTTATTGGGAACTCTAGTATATAATGGCCGCATTATGAAAACTCTTAAAGTTACTCTTCTTACTGCAATATTGTTGATGTGCTCTAGTTGCACACTTATGGGCATTGGCTATAGTTATGCTGATTGGCTTATCAAAAAAAGAATTCTTTCAGTCGTTAAACTCTATAAACCACAGCAAAAGCATCTAGAAAAACAACTCGATGATTATATGGCCTGGCATAAGGTCACGATGCTACCCGAATATGGCAAAGAATTAGATCGTGTGGCCAAAAGAGTTGAGGCATTAAAAAAAGACAAAAAGAAAGTAAGTAAGGAAGAGGTATATCAACTTCTCATAAATACTCGCCAGCTCTATCTCGACTCTTTTATTCCCTTAACAACAAGAGTAATACCTCTTTTGGCGGAGCTTATTGAGGGGCAAGTTGATCGCAGTCGAACCTTAATTACCCGAAAAATTGATGAAATTAAGGAGCAAACCAAACTCACTCAAGAGCAAATTGTAAGTGAACTTAGAGGGACATGGGAAGATAATCTCGATGACTGGTTTGGAAAACTCTCTGCAGAGCAACTAAAACTCCTCGATGAACATATTCCTCTCTTAGTTACTTCACCGATGATTCGCTTTGCACGTGGGGTCAAGCGAATGCAATTATTTTTGGCAGTGTTTGAGAATAATCCTATTAAGGATAATCTTACTCAGAATAAAGCCAACCGTATTAAAGGTCTTACGGATTTCTTCAATACTTGGAGTGAATTAAAACCCTACGATCCATGGCGCCAGCAAACGGCCCTCTTCATGAGTAAATTTCTTGAATTAACGACTGTAAAACAACAAGACGAGTTTTTAAAGAAACTCAAAAAATGGAAAGATGCTATTGATGAAATGCAAAAGTAGCTTCGCCTGATTAAGAATTCAATTGAGTAATACGACCGTTGATATCTTTTGCTTGAGTCAGTGAACGACCCATGACTAGAAAATCTGCACCTTTATCAAATGCTTCATGGGGGCTCAGAACACGCTTCTGATCTCCAATGTCTCCACCACTAATTTCATCTTGAAAGCGAATGCCAGGACAAACCTTTGTGAGGACACGATCGTTTGCTTTTTCACAGTCTTTAATTAAAGGCAATTCAAAAGGGGAACAAACAATTCCCTGAGTTTTTGTTTCTAGTGCCAAGTTAAAAAGTGCCTTAAATGCTAGATTACTATTTTCTATTAAGAACATTTCACTTAAATCTAATTCATCAAGAGATGTGAGAAAACTAACACCTAAAATATTTACGTGACTGATTTTTTCTTGGCGGACCTTTTGAACAGCTTCAAGCATTGCTCTACCACCACTTAAATGAACGGTGATGAACTCTACGGGAAGGTCGCTAAGAGTTCCAAGTGCCTTTGCCACAGTATTTGGAATATCGTGCAGCTTAAGGTCGAGAAAGATTCGTTTCTCATATTTATCATGAATCGTTGTTATAAGGGACTTTCCGTGGGCCAAGTATTGCTCCAACCCAACTTTTACCCAAGGGCATTCCTTAGGCATAGTCTCAAGAAATTCAAACATGGTGTTTTGGTCCATGTTATCTAGGGCCACCATGGTACGAGCTGAGTTTAAAACGGTAGTTGTCAAAAGAGTCCTCCTTCAATATGAGCTTCTTGTAAACTTAGAGGCAGGAGTTCTCCATTTCCATAGGCTTTAGTACCAATGATTGCTTCCATAACGGCCTTTATGTTTTCCTTACGAGTAAAGCATGGAATTCCATAAGCAATGGCATTGTTTCTGATTATTTCACCATCAGATTTTGATTCACCTGTATTTTTAGGAGTGTTAAAAACCATGCGGATGGCATCGTTCTTTAAGGCCTCGACAATATTTGCTTCTTTACCGTCCATGAGTTTTGCGACGGTTTCACAAGGAATCCCTTGGCGTAAAATATACTCTGCTGTTCCTGGAGTCGCCACAAAGGACAGGCCAAGTTGATTGAGAGTTTTTAAATAAGGAAGAAGTATCTCCTTATTTTTGTCTGCCAATGAAATTAGGATAATCCCTTTTTCATCTAAGCGTGGATAGTTACCAAGGTAAGATTTTAACAGGGCTTTTTCCTTATCCCGATCAAGACCCATTGTTTCACCTGTTGAGCGCATTTTTGGGCCAAGAATAATATTGTCTTTTAAAAAGCGGTCAAAAGGAAAGGTGGATTGTTTTACGGCGAAGAAGTCTCCGGATTGACGATGCCAAGGAGTGATGATTTCTCCGAGCATGGCATCTGTTGCAATTTGGGGCAAGCTAATGTTGTAGGCCTTAGAGAGAAAGGGGAGGGTTCGAGAACCACGAGGGTTGGCCTCTATGCAAAATATTTCTCCATCTTTTACAGCGTATTGAAAGTTTATGGGGCCTATCACTTCAAGTTCTTCGGCCAGGTCTTCAGAAATTTCTTTCATCTTGTTGTAGAGTTTTGTCGTTAAAATTACTGGTGGAGAGATCATCCCAGAATCACCACTATGAACCCCAGCATGTTCGATATGTTCACACACGGTAAAGACGGTATTTCCTTCTTTGTCGCGAATAAGATCCACATCGTACTCTAAGGCATCTTCCAAATAGTTTTCAACCTGAAAGATAGCGTTAGAAGTTTTTAGTTGAGTCTTATAAGATTCTGGTAATTCGTTAATGTCGTCATGGCCATAAAAGATGTACATAGATTCGCCACCAATGACATAACTTGGGCGGATGATAACAGGAAAGCCTATTTCCGTCATAGCATCTACTAGGTTCTTATAACCTTGAACCATCATTGATTTAGTATGAGAAAGGTCTACTTTCTTAGTTACTCTATTAAAGAGTTTACGGTCTTCCGTCTGCTCAAGCACATCTAATGACGGGCCTAAGAAGTTAAACTGTTTAAAATCGGCCCTGAAGGTTTTTTCGATATGCTCACGTACACCAATTCCCGTTTGACCTGAGAAGCTTGCAATGATCCCACCTGGATTTTCGTTGAGAAAAATATCAAAGAGATCCTCACTAAAAAGAGGGGAAAGGTAGAGGCGATCGGATGAATCATAATCCGTAGAAACTGTTTCTGGATTTGAATTGATCATGATGGCCTTAATATTCTTTTCTCTTAAACGTTGGCAGGCCTTAACACAGGAGTAATCAAATTCGATACCCTGACCAATGCGATTTGGACCTGAGCCCATAATGGCCACCGTTTCGCAATCTTTGGGCCAAGGATGGGCCTCATTTTCTTTGTTATATGTTGAATAGAAATAAGGTGTCTGCGCCTGAAATTCCCCAGAACAGGTATCTACTGCTTTGAAGACGGGAAAGATTTTATGATCAAATCTAAAGGCCAAAACTTCTTTTTGACCCTTGTCTGTTAGAAACGCGAGGTACTTATCACTCAAACCAAAGCGTTTGGCCGCAGTCATATTTTCTTTAAAGAAAAGCTGCTCTGGATTCTTCTGGATTCTTTCTTCAAACTCTTTGATCTCTTCCACTTGCTCGAGAAACCAAGGAGTGATCTTAGTGGTGTCACTAATTTCGTCCACACTCATGCCCAAGCGAATGGCCTCTAGACAAGTGAGAAGGCTTAAGCTTCTTGGCTCTTTCATACGACCTTTTATATAATCAAGGTCCATATCAATTGGAGTTGTCGTTAATTGGCTGAGACTAGGTATTTCTAGACCCATTTCCAAAGAACGAAGTGCTTTTAAAAAGGCTTCATTAAAAGACCCACCAAGAGCAAGAACCTCACCAACGGATCTCATCTGAGGTCCGAGAATCTGAGAGCTGGTAGGAAATTTATTAAAAGGAAAAATAGGAATCTTTATCGCCACGTAATCTAACGTTGGTTCAAAGGCCACCGGAGAGGCCTTTGTGATGTCATTAAGTATTTCCCTTAAAGTGTAACCAACGGAGAGTAGGGCCGATATTTTGGCTATTGGGTAACCTGTCGCTTTGGAGGCCAATGCTGATGAGCGAGATACTCTTGGGTTCATTTCGATAACAACAATATCGTCTTCGTTTTTAGGATTAACCGCAAATTGTACATTTGCACCACCTGCAACAACTCCCATGTGCTTGGCCACGGTTAAAGAAATCGTTCTCATTTGTTGATAACAACGATCACTTATTGTTTGAGCGGGTGCTACTGTTATTGAATCACCGGTATGGATGCCACATGGATCTATGTTTTCAATGGAGCATATGATAACGCCATTTTTTTCACTATCCACCATGACTTCAAGTTCAACTTCTTTCCATCCTAGTAAGGATTTCTCCATCGTGATCGGAAATCTTACGTCCGTCGTAGAAAAGACTTCTTTAAGTTCCACTTCACTATGAACTAACGCCGCCCCTTTTCCACCAAGAGCAAAGTCCCTTCTAATAATCAGAGGGAAGCCCACTTTGGTTTTTGCCATATCAAGTGCTTCTGTTGGGTCGTTTGCATGAAAACGTTTACCCGTTTGAAAACCAAGGCCTGCAAGTTCTTTGCTAAAGAGGTCTCGGTCTTCAGTTTTCTTAATGGTATCTACGTTAGCACCAAGTAGTGCTACATTCTGTTGGCTGAGCCAACCATCTTCTTCGAGCTCAATACACATGTTAAGTGCAGTTTGACCACCCATGGTGGAAAGAACGGCATCGACATTTTCTTTTTTAATAATTTTCTTAATAGTGTCTTTAGTGATGGGTTCAATATAAGTTCTGTAGGCCATATCCGCATCAGTCATAATCGTAGCAGGATTAGAATTTAGAAGGACAACATCAATTCCAATTTCCTTTAAAGACTTACAGGCCTGTGTTCCAGAGTAATCAAACTCAGAAGCTTGACCGATTTTTATCGGGCCGGAACCTATGAGAAGAATCTTCTTATAAGGAACATCTTTCTTTATGCCTTCTTTGATCTCAATCATTGGGGTGAGTGCTTTTAGATCTACCTTTTCCTTAGGACCGTTCTTTAAATACTCTTCAATTTCAATGAAAAATTTAAAGCCATCAACAGGGCCAGGGTTTGCTTCTGGGTGATATTGAACGGTGCGGACAAAATGATCGGTCGTCGCGAGCCCTGCTACTGTTTGGTCAAAGAGAGAACGGTGACTAATATAAACCTCTCTTCCAAGAGGGTTATCTGTGGCAACTTTCTTAAGGGACTCTTCATTTGAGGCATAACCATGATTTTGGCTAGTAATAAGAATTTCACCAGTCTCATGTTCAAGGATAGGATGGTTCATGCCTCTTTGGCCGAAAGGCATCTTTTCTGTTTCCGCTCCTAAGGCCATCGTCAGAAGTTGGTGGCCAAGGCAAATTCCTCTCATTGGTGTATTTTTACTGAATAGTTCTTTTATTACTTTTACTTGGTCAGTATACGTACGTGGATCACCTGGACCATTTGATAAGAAAATAAGGCGTGGGGCGTAGTTCATTACTTCTTGTGCTGAAGAATTATAAGGCATGCGTACTAAAGGAAGCCCCATATCTAACAAGTAATTAACGATGGATTCTTTACAGCCGTAATCCATAAGAATAATGGGGTTATCACCGGGCTTTAAAACTTGTGGCGTCGGGATAGATACTTTCTCTAGTTGATTACAACTTAGAGTTGCCTGGTCAAATTCACTTTGAGTAGGACCTTGTTCACTAGTGGTTATCACTGACTTATGTGAACACTTCTTGGCCGCTAAGAATTTTACGAGGGCTCGAGTGTCGAGACCATGAAAAAGGGGAATGACTTTTTCTTGGTGGATATTTCTTATAAAACTATTTGGTGAAAAGTGGCGTGCGATGAGAGCAGTGGCGTGGCTTTTAAAGGATTGGTTTGCTCTCATATCGGATTCATAGTTTCCAACATGGCTAGTTGAGAAGATGATGTGCTGACCTAAAAAGGATGGATCAGTCATCGTTTCCTGGTAGCCACTCATCCCGGTGGTGAAGGCAGATTCACCCCATATTCCTTTCTGAAGGGCTTGATGGTCACTCTCAAAGTTGGTCCATCCTTTAAAAGAAGTTCCATCTTCAAAGTGGAGGTAACAGGGAGTTGCATGGATTTCGGTATTAAAAATTTGACTCATAAAAGAGCTCCTAAGGAGTTATTAATTTTGAAAGTTAGTTTTTGAAAAAGAGAATGACAAAAAACAAAGAAACTTTGTCTTATTGAAAAGGAATCAAAGAAATTAGATAAGGTCGTGTATTGTTCTTCCTGCAAATTGGATTCCTAAGTTTTTATCTGCGTTTTGGAGAACGGCTTGCATAATCGCCATTCTCATAAAAATACTGTTATGAACTTGTTCGTAGCCAAAATAAAAGGGGCTATCCATTAAGTCTCTCGTTATTTCAACACCGACGTTGGCCGGTCCAGGGTGAAAGACAGGGATAAGTTTATTGTGTTTTCTTAAACGCTCAACAGAAACTCCATAATCTTCAGGATAAGTTTCGTAATAACCAACGTTCTTTCCACTATGGCGTTCTTTCTGAATCCTTAACAGATAAAGAAGGTCTGATTGTTTTATCGTTTCATCAACATCTGTTGATAAAGTTACATTTGGATAGGCGGACATTTCCTCGGCAGAGGGGAGACACTCTGGTGGGCCACAAAGAATGATCTTGGCCCCATACTGAGGAAGTAGGTCGAGTAGGCTATGGCCGACGCGAGAATGGGCAGTATCCCCAATAATGGCAATTGTTTTACCTGAAATTTCCATCTTGATTTGAATCATTGTAAACAAATCAAGTAGTGCTTGAGTTGGATGCTGATGAGTACCATCGCCACCATTGATAATTTTTATTGGCGCACGGCCTTTAAATTGACTTAACTCGTTACTGATATTGCCTCTAATAATACAAAGATCCACACCCTGACTATGTAAAGTTCTTAGGGTCTCTTCAAGACTTTCACCTTTTTTAAGGCTCGACGTATCCGCATTGAAATCAATATAAGTTGCACCTAAATTTTTGATAGCAATAGCAAAAGAATGTTTTGTTCTAGTGGAATTTTCGAGGAAGCTTGTTGCGATGATGGGGCGCTTAATAAAAGGAATAGGTAGGCCTTGCCAATCATGGGCATAGCCTTTGAATTTGCCGGCCAAGCTAAGAAGACCATCAATATGACTTTTGTTTAAGTCTTTGATGGACTCAAAAACAGAAGGAAAATTCTGCATTGTCCCCACTCTCTTTCGATTTGAATTAGTCTAAAACATTGGGATATGCTTTGCCAAGGAAACCTTACTTAAATACATGGTGAGCTTATTCATGAAAGTTTGGGAAAATTTACAAGGTCACTCTCAGTCTGAGGCCCTTCTTAATGAAATAAAAGGCAACCTCTTTGAGTATTTGGTGGCACAGTTCCTTAGTCGCCATTTTAAGTGTGAAGGCGAGTTCTTAAGGGCGTTCAGTCAGGTTGCTGGAGGTCGGGCGATGAGAGATTTACAGTCTTATCAGTCTTGGCTGCAAAGCAGTGATCCTGAGCTTTATACTCGGCTACCTCTGTTATCCCAAGAAGTCGTAAGTGAATTAATCAAAGATCGGGTGTTAGAGGACAAGAAGGTAACTAATATTTTAGTTACCGGTAAGTCCGGTGCTGTAAGTGGTCAAGAGAGCTTTAAAGAAGCCGATATTTGGATCCAAACAAAAGGTGAAGACGTTCCTGTAAGTTTGAAGCTTTGTAAAAGAGGCGCCTTCGTAAACACTAAGTCGGGTGGTATCCGTTCCTTCTTGGCCAAGTACTTTACTAACTTTCCTGACGCTTTAGTTTTTCAAGCATCTCTCAATCAAGTGCTAGATCAAAGTTTTCAGCAAATGGCCGAGTCTCTTTATGAATGGGCCGATATTCCTTTTGAACTCTGGAGTCCTGCAAATGGGAGCACTCAGTTTTCTCCCGCTTGGCAGGAGCGTGGTTTACCTGAACTTCCGGGTGAGTTACCAAGTGAAGCACGTGAGTTTCTCTTTCTTCATTATCATCGAGTGATTAGTGAAATTCATCGTGCCTTTATATCCTTCTATGATGAGGATCAGTTACTCTTCGCTAATTGCTTAGGGTCTCTTGTGGGAATGGGATTAAATAATCTTTATCAAGTGACATGTTTCCATAAAGAAGGAAAGGCAGGGGCACGCTATCAATTAGATTCACTTAAAACTTACTCTTGGAGTGAGTTTAATAATGACTTAAAGCAGTTAAAGTTTTCTCCTTTAAAAGATAAAATTAGCAGTTTTGAATTAGGTCTTGGTCATAAGAAATTACAAATTAGAGTGAAGCCTATGAATAAGTTTACTGTTAGTGCCCTTAAGGTAAACTGTTCCTTAAAGGAAGAGAATTGATGACCTCTGAAAGGGACTTTAATAAATGGCTGGCACAAACGGTAATCTATCCATCCGATGGAGTAGAAGAATATTGGCAGGATATTTGGTCTCTATTAGCTACTACCTTTAAAGAACCCCTTCCAGAGGGAACTTTAAGCATTGAGACCACTCCACCTGATGGAGACTTTGGTTTTTGGCTAAAGCGGGCCTTAAAAAGACAAGAGGCGCAGGCCGCTCTTTATGATGAACAAAAAGATCAATTAGAAGGGCTGGCGATTTTTTGGAATCAAAAAGTTAAGGTCATAGGGAGCGAGTCACCCTGCCTTCTCCCGATAACTCCAAAGGGGAAGTTCTCTGCTCTTTTACTTGATAGGGATGGTGTCATTAATCAAGACGGTGGTTACACCTATCGAAGTGAAAACGTCTCTTTTGTCCCTCATATTGAAGACATCATTAAGTTTGCCAATGATTTGGATATCAAAGTAATTGTTCTTACAAATCAGTCAGGCGTTGGAAGAGGCTACTACAAAGAAGAAGAGGTTGTTCAACTTCATGAATGGATGAGTGCTGAACTTAAGAAGAAAGGTGCAAGAGTCGATGCTTGGTACTATAGCCCTTTTCATCCTGAGAGTGATCTTCCCCAATATAAGAAGGCCAGTTATACGAGAAAGCCACATCCTGGAATGGCATTAATTGCCTCTAAAGAGCAAGACATCGCTCTTGATAAATCCCTGATGATTGGTGATAAGGTCAGTGATGTTCTTAAAACGGTTGATATTAAAACCCTTCTTATAAGGGGTAACTATGAACTTGGTGCCTATCCCGATACTTTTAACAACCATCTCGAAATTCTTACTGAGGTTCAAAAATTCTTCAGACTTCTTTAAATCTCTTTAGTAAATAAAAAAGTTCTTGCCGATTGGTGTCATGTTTCTCACAATAGCCCTGTGTTAACCAAGGAAGGAACACGATGAAGTTAGCATTTATATTATTAGGACTTTTCTTTGCACTTATCTCTGTTCGCTCTGGCGCTCGCGAATTAACCAAGCAAGAACGACTGGCGATGTTACCCTGGCAGCAAAATACTCAGGTCGTAAAAACTTATATGCAAGACAATACGTTGATTCGTAATTTAAGCTTTGCGGATCGTTTGGCCTTTAGCGCCTTAAAACAATCCTGCCTACCTCTCACGAAGCATTTAGAATTTATCGATCAAGAGGAAGAGAGTTTTCCAGATCAGACTGCAAAATTACTTCAGCTCTATGCTTTTTGTTCAGAAGGCACGATGGGTTTGACGAGATTTTTTATCAAGACTCAGGAAGTTCTTTAGAAATCTAATTGATTTGATCAAAAAGAATTTTATCTAATGTCATATTCTCTGAATCCCAAGTTGGAATTGATTCTAATAGTGCGATTGTTGAGGCTGCAGTCATATCTAGATCAAATTCATTTTGACCTAAAAGAGGATTAACTTCTACCAAGTCAAAGGATATGAGATTTGATTTTCTAGCAAGTGTATTAATGATTCTTTGCCCATCCATGAGGTGAAGACCTCCATTAACTGGTGTTCCTGTTGCAGGAACAAACTCGGGATCAAGCCCATCAACATCAAAGCTCAGGTGAACGTCTTCATCACCCCTTGGGCACAGCTGGTTAATTGTTTCTTCAAGGACCTTACTTATACCCAATTCTTTAACAGTATCAGCATCAAAAAAAGTTATCCCTAGCTCCTTTATGAAGCGCCTCTCTCCTTCATCGACATCACGAAGGCCGATGTAAACGAGATTTTCTCTTTTTAGACGAGGCACCCATGAAAATAAGTCTCTCGTCTGTCCTGGTTTTAAAAGGTCAAAAAAGAAGGCCAGAGGCATGCCATGTAAGTTACCTGAAGGAGAGGTTTCAGGAGTGTTGAGGTCTGCATGGGCGTCTACCCAAACAACTTTTATGTCGGGATTATATTCAAGTGAGGCACTAAGTGAGCCAATGGCGATAGAGTGATCACCACCAAGAGTGATCACTAATCTTTGGTCAACGAGTTCTTGTTTAATGGTCTCTTTTAATCGCTTGTTATAGCGGGAGATGGCGGGATGATCGTTTTCTTTGTTTTTGTTGAGGTCTTTGTCTTTGTTGAGG
The DNA here is from genome assembly GCA_017858255.1 of Bacteriovoracaceae bacterium. GTDB lineage: Bacteria > Bdellovibrionota > Bacteriovoracia > Bacteriovoracales > Bacteriovoracaceae. The sequence goes on along the minus strand of JAFMBV010000044.1, from coordinate 3,978 downwards.
TCTTTGTCTTTGCTTGGGTTGCTGTCGGTGGGGTTGATGTCACCAAGGTCTTTTAGATTAAAAAACTTGCGGGATAGGACTTCTTTGATGCCCTTAAGTCTTAGCCAAGAAGGAGCAAGCTCTGTTCCTGCCTTAGACTGGCCAAGGTCGGTGGCCGCACCAAGTAATGTTAAGTCTTTTCGCATATTGATTTGTCCCCAGTCAAAACCATGAAAAATTTACAAATAAAGTCCGCCTTTAACAAGGTTAGTTCTCTATAATTAGAAATAAATAGCTAGTACTTTCAGTAACTTATAAAAAACTTCAAAGAAGAAAGCTTTTAGGCGGTAGATGAGTCTGAACATCTCTTGTGCGCAGTGCAGCGTTTGGTGAAAAGTAGCTAGAATCTATCGCTCATAAAACGACCATATATATTTGATTGTATTCGTCTGACCATTTTAGATAACTAAGTTAAATTTTTTTATACGTGTTTTGGGTGCCGCCTCTGGCACGGTTAGCGCCTAGCTCTTATAATGATTAAGACTTAAGGAGCATGAGTTATGGATGAGAATTCACAAGACAATGAAGGCAATAAGAAACCTATAAGTTTAAAAAGGAAACTACTTATTTTTAGTTTCGTTTTAGACTTTTTCATCGTGGTGGGTCTGGTTTATTTTTACGGTGTCTTTCCGCGCAAGGAAATTCAAGGTCTAGAAAACGGCCATATATTGGTGACTGTTGGTAAAGATGATAGAGCGACTTATGAGTTCGTCACTAAAAAACCAAAGGATTGGGTTACTCTCAAAGAGATGAACTACACGGCGGCCCACGCGATTGTTGTGAGTGAGGATTGGGCCTTCTATCACCATAGTGGTTACGATTTAGGACAAATTAAAGAAGCTGCTGAGGAAGCACTTGAAGGGGAGCGCACAAGAGGCGCTTCAACGATATCCCAGCAAGTGGCAAAAAATCTCTACTTAACTTCAGAGAAGAGTTTAAGCCGGAAACTTAAGGAGCTCTTTTATTCAACTTATATGGAAAGAAATGTTTCTAAAGAGAAAATCTTAGAGACCTACTTAAATATAGCGGAGTTTGGTCCCGGTATTTATGGCATAAAGAATGCTTCTCAATACTATTTTAAAAAGAGACCAAAGAATCTTACCGCGCGGGAAGGTGCTTTCTTAGCAATGCTTTTGCCGAGTCCAAAAAGGTATGGAGAGTCTTTTCGAGAAAAAAAGATGACTGAATTTGCTAATAAAACAGTGGATAATATTCTCAAAAAAATGGTTAGGGCAAAGTACTTAAAAGCTGATCAGCTTGAGAAGGCGAAAGGGCAAAGCTTTTTGTGGGAAGCAAACCCAAGAAGTAGTGCGGGGCTAAATGATTCTGACGCCTCTTACCAAGGTGATACACCTAGTAACACTGCTTCAGAAAAGCCGAAGAATAAAAGAAAGAAAGTAGTCAAAAGAGGAAGTCGGAAAAAGAAGCGCGACCTTACAGGTCTATCTTTAGATAAAAAGGGTGGAATTGATGAGCAACTAAGGCTCGAGGAAAACCCGGAGTTTGATGACGATGCCTTGGTTGAAGATGTTTCAGGCCTTGAGGCAGAATTCAATGTTCAATAATTAAGGTAAGAGTCCTAGGAGACTTAATACTGTATCTCGCCTTTTTTGAGTAGGGCGACTTCTTCTCACTTTTTCAGTCCATCTTAAAAGCTCTGCTCGTATTTCTGAGGCGGGCACGGCATAGGATAGGTGTTTCCAAACACTATCTGTATCGCGTCTTCTAAGGTCCTGCATATAAGTTTGAGAGCGTATAGTTATAGGCTTTGGCATCTGTGTACTCCAAACGATACCTAAGACATCGCCTGTGTCTCTTTCAATGATAGGGCTGCCGCTATCTCCAGGTGAAATATCACAACCTATAGCAAAGCTAGCCACCTTTTTGGACCCTAACCTGGTTGGGTCTTGAAGCCTAGCAAACACGTTAGTAGGAGAATAGACCCGACAGTCTTCGTCGTTTTTTAAGGTAAGCTGACTGTTAGAGTTACGATATTGGCCAAAACCTGCAGAGTAGACCAAGGCATCTCTTTGAATATCTTTGTTAAAGGCCATCTTAAGAGGATTGATCTCATCAAGAAAAGCTTCATTACCACTATTCGTTTCCAAAGATATCAGAGCAAAGTCTATATCGCGCCAAATACCAATAATTTTGGAACAGGAAAAAGCGGCATTAAAAACACTAAATTGAAGGATTACGGGAGAGACAGAACAACTGGGAATGTTCTTTAGTACATGGGCGTTTGTTGCGACAATATGGTTACCGTTATGACGGCCCAGATAGAAGCCCGTTCCTTTGGCGAAAATAGTGCTAACTTTAACAGCATTGGAAGCAAGTCTTGCTATGACAAAGTTGTTTTCTTCTTGAACTGAACTAATAGTTAAAGGTTTAGCACTCCAGCTGGCCCCTATTTGAAAATTCTCTCCACTCTGAATACCTTGAGTATCATCACCACCAGCTGCGCCACCTAAGGTGACGTCTGGATTTCCACCACAAGAAGCGAGGGCAAGTAATAGACCTAGCTTTAGGATGAAGATGTTGGTAAATCCTCTTAGAGGAGATAACTGTTTCATAGGCCATGAACATATCATGTGGGCAGGGTGAGAAGTTATTGAAAGTATATTTTACACATAGCGTAAACGGTGTGATATCAGGCGCTTATGTGTTACGAAAGTGAATAATTATGAAAAAACTGGAAAAGCTTGCTCTTCTTAAAGGAACTCTTAATGAGTCTCATAAATTGCGGCGCTCTCTCCTGATCAAAGCAATGGACGACCTTGAAAGTGAGGAGGTTCATTGCCAAAACTGTCCTGGTACCTGCTGTACCTTCTTTGGAAATAGCATGCAGATGACTCTCTCGGAAACATGGGATCTCTATGATTACCTCGTTGATGAGGACCAATGGACTGAGGAACTTAAAACAAAGTTAGAAAATTGTGTGAGCGACTTTCGTCTTCTGAATCGGCCAAGCACGGGTGGTGGTCAGCTTATGCGTAAAACTTATACCTGCCCATTTTTTACTGAGACCGCTCTAGGTTGTCCTCTACCAAAGACAGTTAAGCCTTATGGTTGCTTGGGCTTTAACCCGAAGTTAAAAAATGAAGAAAGTGGAAAAAGCTGTGGTGCAAATCAAGAGGTTTTGGAACAAAGAGAAGAAAGTTTTAATCAATTTAATCAAGAAGAGCAGTTAAACCTAGAGTTAAAAGAAATTCTTTCTATACCTTGGGACAAGGAGAGTATACCTGTCGCCCTGTTGGAACTCGATCGTCGCCTCTCGCACATAACCGAGTAAAGCATTTAATAAAATAATAGTTTGTTTTAATTATTGGTATATTCACTTAAAATCATAGTTAATGCGTATTTGCTTAGTCTCTCCCCATTTTAAACCAAGGCCTGGTGGTGTTAGTGATCATAGCTATGAGCTTGCACAACATCTTCATGAATTGGGTCACGATGTATATGTCTTAACATCTAGCGATGTTCCCGTAGACTCGTTCAGCTTTACTATTTTAAAGCAATCTAACTGGGCATGGAATCAAGTTTTTATAATTAAAGAGAAGGTTAGTTCTCTTGATCCTGATTTAGTAATTTTCCAATGGACACCTTTGGCCTTTGGGCCGAAAGAATATGGCCTGGCCTTCCATGTACCCTTTTTACTAAGTCACTTAAAAGCGTTTAATACTCAAGTGATTGTTCATGAGTCTCATTACCCTGTTTTGTTCAATCTCAAAGGGCTGTTAATTGGTTTGCCCCATTTTATTCAATTTTGTTTAATTTCAATTTTTGCTCATAAACTATATTTTTCCCATGAAGGTAACGAACGCAAGTGGAAAAGTTTTTTGCCTTTTTTCAAAGACAAATTTAACACTTTGCCTGTTTATTCAAATATTTTGAATTTGAGTCAGGGGTTATCGCTAGAAAAGTCATTTGGTAATATCC
>JAFMBV010000043.1 GCA_017858255.1 Bacteriovoracaceae bacterium | reverse complement strand
CTATCGAAAATGTTGTAGCCTAACTAAGTTGTCCGGAATAAAGGGGTTGACCCGAATATTGGCACAGTAATAAGCTTTTTATGGGTCATTTTCATTTGTAAAGATGCAGACAATATCCATCTCCCAGAGCCTAGTACAACATATTTTATATTTATGGGTATATCTTTAATTATAATTCACTCAATTGCTTATCGTTTCTACAAAGATAGTGCCCACTTAACTTTCACAGTAATAAACTCTTTTCCAGTTCTAGCTTGTATTACCATAATCGGGGGACAGGATTATACAAACCTTACAGAGCTTTCCAACAAAAACCTCTTTGTTATACTAGTTTTACTCTTAACTTTCATTTCATCTGCACTAAGAGTGCATTACGAAAGGAAAAATGCTAACAAACCTCTTCATAGTCCACAGTACTCTTAAATTTCAATTTATTGATACTCCCTAAACTTAACCATCAACACTGTGGAAATATTGAGCGTTAGGCCTTCATCGGCTATTGCTAGGAAAAATATTCAATTCTCGGTAGTTTTTCCATGTCGCGAAGTAGATTCATACAGAGTAACTGAACTTGTCTTTAATTCGGCGAAGTTTTATATTGATCCTGTTGTTAGAAACATTATACAGAATAGAAAAGATTTTTCCGATGACTCTATGTTGAAAATTAAGTTTGTAGGACTTAACGTATCAACTGCGATACAAAGCATACTTAATAAAGACGAAAAGCTAACGAAAGAAATTCTTTCTAGTTTAAATAATGACAGAAATTTGGAAAATGATATTGAGAAAATTCCAGAAACTAGATTTCAAAAGGTTCTAGAAAAAAGATTAGCCCTTACAAGCTTAGTAATTAATGAGTCAAAAAAAACAGAAGATCTTGGACGTGTGAAATTAGCAAAAATTTTTTACTTAGCAGACCAGCATTTAAACTTAGGAATGGAAGGGAATTATACAAGAGAAGCTGCAGGTCCTTTAGATCAGAGGCTTATCTATAATGAAAATATAGGAATTGAGGCCCAAGGAGAGAGATTATCTTACTTCAATACTGTAGAACAAAATAAAAGACAAGGGATGAGAGTGAGATATGTCCCTTCAACGAATTTTAAATACATTCTTGAGCGATCGGAGAAAATATTCATTGATAAATATGTCAATGTATTAAGTTTACTGCGAAAATTAATACCGCTTAATACAGAGCAATCTGAAATTGTAGCTACTCTGTATGCCTGCTGGAATGATTTGCTTATTCTTAAGAAAGAGGTGACAGATGAAGAGATCATTTTTGACTTTCTTAATAAATGGCATTCTTCAAAAAGTCGATTTAAAAAAGAAAAACTGTTTAAGGCCCTAGAGTGGATGCGAAATGAAGAAATCGTTCCTTTAGGAATAGGAAGAAGAACACTTCAAAAACAAGATAAAATACCGTCTGGTTTTTAAAATATTTGTTTTTCGAATTATCATTATAACCAACATGTTAACTCAATAGTCATCAATCAGTAGTAAGCCTGAGTAAGTTAGGTCTGGGGTCCGTTTTTTTCATTTTACTATTTTTCGATAGTTTTATTAGTAATGGTACTCATCACGAATGGACGAGAACTTGCTATCAATATAATCAATTAGCAGTCGAACGCAATTATAAATACATCTCAAACAAACGCAACACTATACTCCTTGAAACCAAAAGACATAGTTGACTTCATGCAGACTTTCAGTCTGATCATTAAGTAACCCAAGTCACTATTCTTAAAAGGATCCTGATGAAAGAAATTGATAGCAGTAGAAATAAAGAGTGAGCGGCGTAACCAATAGTTTTCATCTTTTTCTCCTTTAAGAAGTTAGCTTGTCTACTATAAGGGAAAAACATTCAATTTCTATTAACGCCTGCACAATAAAACCTTAACCATAGGCCAAATTCCTTCATTTTGTGTAAAATATTTCATAATGAAACAGCGAATCTTGATGAAATTTATTCAGTGTTCTTTTTTGATTTTAGTCTTTGCCACACCTACTAGAGCGGGAAAGTTTACTACTGGACTTGGCTACCTCTACCCTGAAAAATATCGCCGGGATAATGAGATCAACCCCCTCCCCTTTGGTTTGAGTGTCGTGCCCATGATTGCCTATCGCGGTGGGCGCTTTTCCCTTCTTGGTCCCCGTATGAGCTATCGCCTGGTCAAAGGCGTAGTAGGACTCAACCTCAACGTCAATATTGCAGGTGACCGCTATAAGGCGAATATTTTAGATCAGAGAGACACCGCCATTCATGGCGGCTTTTCTCTTCTTTTGCCCTTTATTAGTCTACGTTATGAGCAGGACCTCTCAAGCACTCATAATGGAAATCTTGTAAGAGCACAACTACGCCTACCCCTTCCTCTAAGTCAAAACTTCTTCCTTAGGACTTCATTTGGCGTCGAGTTTGTAGGTGAAGAATTTAGTGATTACTACTACCGCGTAGACTATCACGAAGTTGGTCTTTTCTCCTACTACAACCCAGGTAAAGAGAGGAACCTACTCTTTAACCTCAATGCCACTTATACCCTAACCCCATCAACGGCCCTAAGTCTGAACTGGAGCCACAAAAGGTTTGGTCGTGAAATAGCCAACTCCCCCACCATTCGCTTAAAGAACTTCAATACTATTGGTCTCTTTTGGAATTACACCATTTAGACGGTGATTGTCATCCTTAAGCGATGAAGCAGGTCCTTCGAGTTAGTAAATAAGCAACCTAGGTTTTAAGCTTCTTATTAAGCTGAGCGAGCTCATTGTCAATGGCGAAGTAAGGCTACTGTCTTAAGTATTTAACAGTCGTCTTTTCACTACTATTCTTTCGAAGTGTGATCAACCATTTAAACTTAAGCTTAAAAAATGGATTAGGTTTGAAAAATTGCTCTAGTTTTAATTTCTCTTGTTTATTGCCATTAAAAAATTCATCCTTATCAATGGTTACAAAATAGCGCGTCTTTGTGGTCCCTTGTAAAGTTGAAAATCCCTTAACTCCACGAAGACGATCTTTTGAAGTAGTATCCATTACCCTAATTCTTGATGATGGATCTTTATCTAAAATAGGCCTAGAGAAGACTTTTCCCTTGTAGCAACCTCCGTAATTCAAAATAAAAGTAAGTCGCAAAGTATAGGGTGTTTCAGTTACTTTACTACCCGAAATCCATGAAAGGTGTTTATAGTCCCTTTTATCGCAGTCGGCATATCGTGGGCTTTCGTATTGTGCCGAGTTAGCAGTAAAAGAGCTAAATGTGCTAAGTAGTGTAATAAGAAATATTACGTTACGTTTGATCTTCATAACTCTCCCCTTTGAAGATGAAATTGATTTTTTATAATCCGAGTGCTTTGTTTAGCAGCCTGATTTCATTTTTATTAAGTTGTGCTTTAATTTTTTCTTTATGAAGTGAATAGGTCCCGTCGTTGTAAATAACCACTAATTCAATTGACGCATCACTTGAGAGTAGTGTTTTATTTTCAACTACAAATTTTTCACCTATGATCCCTGTCCCACCAAAGACTTGAGCAAATCCCGCAATTAACCCAGGAGCGTAAACATATTCATGTTTTGTTTGATAATATTGGCCAGCATAAACGCCAATTGTTTCCCAAGGCCGCACAGTCTTGCGATAAGATGCTAAAGAACCATTCATACTATTTTCGATAAAGGCATCTCTGGCTTTTAAAAATCTTAGGTTTGGTTGATCAAGACTTGATATTAGAATTGATTGGACTTGGTCTTGGTAATAAGGATCTAAGGTAATGCCAAATAAGTGGCCGGCATGGCCTAGAGAGTTAGAGTCTCTAAAAAAGGCGCCTGTACCGAACATGAGCTTGGTAATTTCAAATAAATGATCATTTTTTATTTGTCTTTTAGGGAGGTATCTAACGATATCATCTTTCCCTACGAGGTAATCAGATTTCTCATAAAACTTGTGTATGGAATCGAAGAGAGTGACAGTGAAACCATAGTGTTTAGATTCACCATTTACCGGCGCTAGTTCTTCAATTATCCAACCGTGATCTAAGGAGCCCTTAAGATCACAGGTGTTGAAGATTTTTTCACCGTAAAAATTTTTTTCCGTTTTTAAGTCACTAGAGTTGATTTTTATTTTTAAGCAACCTTCCTCATTGAGGATCCTCATGTCTATTTCGGTTTTTGGCAAGATTTTAAGGTGAAAAGAGGCCAACATATTTTGATCACTTATCGCTGAAAGAGAAACATCAAGACCTGCCTCTATTTGGGCACTGTAAGTACTATGGAAATAAAAACCAAGAATAAATAACAAAATATAAGATTTAATTTTCATAATGCACCTTTTTCATTTGGCAATTCCTAACACACTAACTCAAAGGAAGGACAGCTATGTACAAGTCGTGTAACTAATACAAGGGGGTGATCAAAATAACTACAATCAAAGAGAGGAGAAGTAGGAATGTCGCATTTCAAACAGGAGTTGTAAAAAAAACATAGTTCATAGGATCTGATAACAACCTGAATTATTCTTGGCGACAAACCGGACGAATCAAAGGACTAATACTATGAACCGTATTCTTATCCTCTTTATGCTTATGTTTTCTCTTTCATCCCAAGTATGGTCTGAGCCAATCCCAAAGGCGCTCTCCTATCAGGAATACACCCACAAGCTAGAAAGCTTGATTCAACCACTTCTTGAGGCTTCACACTATCTTGAAAAGCCCAATCAGAATACGAACGTTGAACAATACAAGGCCAATATGGCGATCTTTTCTTTAAGAGTGGAGAATCTCTATACTCAAGGTTTTAAGGTATCGGAGGTACATCAACTTGTTAGCTCCTCTATACTTATACTGGCAATGTCTGAGGAGTTTCAAAGACGAATTGCCTCTATCGATTCAGACACTCTTAAGTTCTTTGAGCGTGATATTGCAAAATCTGTCGACCAGAGTATTCCTTATAGAAGCTTAAAAAAGAGCGGTGCTATAGTTTCAGGAGTCATTGCTGGTTTCGCGATACTCGCTGTATCTAATATTTTCACAAAAGCAGAAAATTACTCTCTTCAACACCTCATAAATATTGGTACGGGGTTAATTGGTGGTGTAGCTACTTATGAGTTGATTTCAAAGGAAATTTTTCTTCTCAACAAAGTCTATGAGGAAGTTAATCTCACTTTAGACCCCAAATTTCATGATTCGCTTGAAAGAGAAATCATAAAGGCGGACCTATTAAAAATTTAATTAAACTGGTCAAGAATGTATCACTACCTTTTTTACTCGTTATACTTCCTTGGTTAAGTATTCAAGCTTCTTTTGAATCTGCTCTAGAGCTCGCCAGCGCCAAAGAGTTAGATGCCGCCTTAAAAGAGTATCGAAGGCGTCTAGACTATCTTACGAGTGGCGACCAGCTTATTGCAGATTATGAAAGGTCGCAAAAAAGAACTCAAAATGTTGAGGATCTTGTATTTTCCTTAAGGCAACTTGAAAAGAACCACTTTAACTACTCCAAGTTCATCATTAGCTTAGATCAAGATCCATCTAGAAAGATAGCTCCTACATGTATGCAATACTTAGGAGCTTCCTACCCTGTCATGGAACAAACTTTATCTTATGCTAACTTAGTTGTCGGTAATTCTATTTCTACAAACAATACCTCTCAAAATAGAGAGGTAGTCATTCCAGGGATAAAACTTGAACTGGCCCTCTCTTATCTCATTGAGTATCAACTTCTTCTTCAAAAAGATGACCTTAGTGCAGTCTCTTTTTTGGGATTTGAGGGCAATTTATGTGGTAATATAAAAAGTGATAAGCTCACAAAGTTGAATGACGATCTAATTAAGGGCCTCTCTAATTTGAAATTTCATCTCTTTGGCAAAAGAGGAGTGAATGATTTTGAATCTCTACAAAATGTGTTAGACCCCTTAGCCAAAAAGGAGCGAAAAAAGATAATTCTATCTAGTTTAGCAGTTCTTTCTACGGGTCTCATCCTAGGACCGATGGTTATACCTTATGCCTATGCCCAACTTCCCATAATGATGCGTTTAGTTTCATCAGGACTTATCGTATCGACCATACCTTCCTCTTACCAGACGGCCAAAACAATTTTTGATTTAGTGAATGAAGACAATTTTAAGATGATAGGTCATTCACGTAAGCTTTTAGAGACTCTAAAAATGATTTTGTCCCCGGGCCTATCACTCCAAAACCTTATGCAATTGGTTGTCATTTATGAGAGTAGCCTTAAAAAAGACTTTGAAATCAACCATCCCCTAAAGTGGGGAGAAACGTGGTTATCTGATTTGAAAAAGAAATATTCTCGTCAAGAAATTATTGATTTGTATTTAGAGCGCCATCAAATTATATCAATAAAACTAGAATCTCTTTAAATTCCAGACTATCCCCTTCTTTGTTAAGAACTTTGTTTTCCGTAACTCAGGCGTCTACTGTTCTTGACGGGTAATTCAATATTCGAATGTAAAAGATCTCGTGATGGCCACTAGACCATTTTAAAACTTTCAATTTTCAAAAGATAGAGGGGCTTGAGACCTGAGTTTACCCGTCTCTTGCCCAGACAAGTGGAGTTTGAAGCTCCTTGCCCTCATGGTGGCGGATCGATTGATCCTTGAGGAACCGTCTGGGATTGAGTTTCAAGATTTTACAGGTCTCAATGATTGTGTAGAAGAACATCGCAACATCTGCGCCATTAATCGTCCTAAACCCAAGATAATTGTCTCTTCCCTTCACTGGATTTCTTAAAGCTCGCTCTGCCATGTTGTTCGTCACCGGAATATAAGGATCTTCTAAAAACTCAGATAATCCCTCCCAGAGATTAAGGGTGTAAGCCACCGCTTTTCCAAGTCCTGAACGAGGTAGAGAATCCCTCTCTAACTTTAAAAGAAGTTCAAAAGCTCCTCGTGAATCTTCCTACTTTTCTTGGTTCTGAGAGACTTAAGCCTTTTAAAAGACCCCTTAGATTTTCTCTCTATTTTAAACATCTCATCGATTAAAATGAGTGCTTTCTCAGCTTTCGGGTAGTTTTGAAGGCATTCAAAGAACTTTCGCCTCACATGGCTCCAGCAGTGACAGACCTTGATTTCTTTCGTCTTTTTAAAGCGATTATAGCCACTAAAGCCGTCGTTAATTATACAACCCTTATAACTTCCGAGCATTTCAAGGGCGACTTCTCCTGATCTTGTCGTCTCATATTGAAAGTACGCCCCATAACAGTTGCCCATTGCCCAGATATAACCGTTGGTATTTGTTGAGAGAATCTTTCCTCTAGTCTCATCAATGTGAACATACCCATATTTTAAAATCTCTTCTTTGATTAGATCCATTATGGGAGCGAGATTTAAATAAAGCGCCTCCGTCTGGGAAAAGAGAGTTTTGGTATCAATCTTTAGCCCCTGTTCTTGAAGCTTTCTCATGATTCTCTCTAAAGGCGTATGGTAGTCAAACTTTTCGACAGCAGTATTTATGGCAGAATCAAGGGAGTACTTCGCCTTCGGGCGAAGTTTAGCAGGTCCCTTCGCTGTCACAATAGACTCACAGGTTTTACAGCGATACTTCTTTCTCTTGTGCTTTAAAACTCGCGCTAGCTGTGCCCGAAGATCAATTTCTTCCGACTCCTCGTAAAGCCCTGTGATCTCTTCAAAGTCTGGATTATTACAGCCTGGACAGCACGCCTCCTCGTGAACAACTTCTACAATTGGGAGTTCTCTTTGCTTATCCGGAGCAACCTCTCCCTCAAGGGGACATTTATTGTGAGGAAGAAGTTCTCTTTGAGTCTCACGTCTTGGACGGTGCTTGTTTAAAGACTCAGAACCACCGAAGGCCTGCTTATTCAGCATAGCGATCTTATCTTGCAGCTCGATTAGTTCACTTTGTGAACTATTTTGAAGTAATTCCAGCAAAGTTTTATTTTCTTCTTTGAGAGCAACAATTGAAGAGTCCATGACCTTAATAACTTCATTAAGGTAATCAGGGTTTGTCTTTAAGTCCTCTCTTAGATTCACCATGAATATACTTCCTCCCACGTTTTTGAATTCTAAGACTAGCACCGTCCATTAGCAAGGCCAACTCTGAGATGGTTATTTTTTGAACTTTTCCGAAGGCGAGAAAGTTCATGATACTTCCTACCTCCATCCTTTTGTGAATAATAACCAAACCCGAGCCATCAAAGTAAATTGCCTTACAAAGCCGCCTTGATTTATTAACGAAGAGAAAGATGGAGCCTGATAAGAGTTCAAGGTTCATCTCGGACTCGACGATGCCCGCGAGCCCATCGTGCCCTTTTCGCATATCAACGGGTTCTCGATAAATATAAACCTCAGTTTGGGAGCTAAAGAACATGAGAAACTATTGAAGGAGCCCTTTAAGATCAGAGAGTTTGAGCCCTGTGACGACAGTAACTTTAATCTCGGGGTTGTCGTCAACGATAATGGCCTTGGAAAAGGAAAGTGCTTTTTTACGTGGACCATTTTTCCAGCCAGAAAGGGTGGTTGGGTGAATATTGAGCTTCTCTATAAGTTCTTGGCGTGGAACGCCTTCGTTAAGAAGCTCTACTGTTCGCTCCTTAAGTTCTCTGGGGTAGTGCTTGGTGGCGTTGGTCTTACGAAATTTTTTGAAGTCTGCGACGAGTTCGTTGAGCTGTGACATCCTTGTCCTCCTATTTTTGAATGTTTGCTTCAAGTCTAGGAGGCTAATTTATTGACTTCAAGAACCTGCTTCACGCCTGACGTACGAAATAAAATTCCCAACAATTGAGTCAATGCCCATTTGCCTAAGGTTTTCATATTAGAAACTCCTAAGCAGGTTTTTGACGATCTCAAGCTTGGAATCATCTAGGAGCTCGATCTTCTCTAGACATGAATCAATAATGGTATCTCGTAACTCTGCCTTGGATAAATTTTCTTCAAAGTCTGAATATTTATACCCGTAGGACTCAACAATATGCTTGGCTCTCTCCTTAGATATTTCTATTCTGCCATTTTCAATATGACCTATTGTGGGACGAGAATAGCCACATAGCCTTGAAGCCTCATCTTGAGAAATCTTTTTGATTCGTCTCATGGAACGTAAGACTTTACACTCCTTAGTGATAATTTTTTGGTAGCTTCGACGATCAGAATTACTAAGAACATGCCTTACAACCTGCTTTCCTTTTTTATTTTTTCGCTCCTTCTCAATTAATTTTTTCTTCTTAAGAAAATCTAGGTAGGTAAAGTCATAACTTTTAACAATCTCTTCAATTCTGGATTTATCCAGACAAACCCGACCATTCTCTATGGCCCCGAGGCCTTTTGGCCCAATCTTTAACTTTGCACTAGCCTCTGTCAGAGTCATACCAAGTTCAAGTCTCAGCTCTTTTAGAGTTTGGTATTCAATTGCTTTAGATTTGGTTTCACATTTTTTCTTTGTCTTAAAATTCATCTTTTGTTCTCCATTCATTTTTTTTAATTAGCCTTAACCAGCGTTATGCTGGTCAATGTTCTTTAATAAATTTGAATGGTTGCGTTTACGAAAACCCCAAAAGGCTAATCCATTTTTGTGACACGACACGATGGCTAATCCTCGTAGCCAGATTTTTGGCTACGAATAGCCAACTCAAGTCATCTCTAGTCACAATGGTTAGTTTGGGCAACAGTCGAAGCGTGAATCAAACCCCAGATATCAAAAGTTGTTAAGTTTTTGATTTCACAAGTATTTGGAATGTTATCAACGATGTCTTTTTTGAGGCTTTTTGAATTTTGGGTAAAAAAAAAGGCCTTCAGAAAAGACCTTACGAAAATGGTGGATTACTCGCGAATCGAATATTTTCAAATATTTAAAATTTTCAATAGCCAAGGCTAGCTAACTACAGAGATGTGAGAAGATTCAAAGAGACTTTTAAGTTATTTACTTCTTAAAGCTTGCTGAAAGTTTTATTAAAGTCACTTTATAAACAACTCGAGGGCGACGATGTATAGAGCCTGATAAAACATGGCCTTGGTCGATACTGTCGTAAGCTTCTCCACCAAAAAACTGGCATTCAATGATAACTTCTTCTGTCGTTGCAGTAGTGAGTGCTAGGAAGATTGCATCAGTAGAAAAACCCATTTTTGTAGCAAGCTCATTAGTGATAACACATTCCTTATTGTAGTCACCTTTAATTGTTAGTTTGCCAGCCGCATAATCTACACTTGAAATTCCAACTTTTTTTATATCTGATGTATATGTACTTGTTGTTCCAACATCAGTTAGCTTAAGGTAAGCGCTTGACATTGCATTTTTAGAGAAAATTAATATTGTAAATAAAATAAATGATTTCATTAAGCTCAACTCCGATATATGTATACTTTAAGCTTTTACCAATTATGGAGTTGTAAACCAATAGACTTGTAAACTATTTATAGTAGGAACGTAAGGTTAGTTGATTTAAGGGTGAGCTGCGTAACCAGTATCTGTACTTGAAGTTACTTCTGCTCTACTGATTTGTTCGTCATCACCATTTACTTTTTCATTTTGAGTTAAAGCGACGATATCAACACTCATGGATATTTGCTCAATTTCATTGGAAATAAGGTCGTATACTTTATTGATTCTTTTAAGAATAGAAAGACCTTTGAAGTCATTTGAGATGACTTCAATCGTTATTGATTCTTCTTGTTCATTAAGAAGATTTAATGAATTTGGATTTAGTACTGAGAGTTTCTCAAAAACTAGTCGACTAAATTCTTGTCTATCCATCTCACAAGTCCTTCATAAGCATCGAACATTTCATCCATATCAAAGGGGTCAATATCGAGCTTTTCGTATCGTTGGTGAGTTTTCCAGAAACTACCAACCTGAGTATAGTATTTTAGCATGATGCTATTTGATTTAATTTTGTTATGTAAATATTTCCTTCCATTTACCTTTGTGTTTGCTATTTCGACAAGGTCGTGGCCGCGCTGACCTGATGTCGGTGGGTTACCACCCTCTTTGTAAATGGCCGATTTCATGATCTTTTCGAGGGCATAATGGCAGTTCTCAAGAGAAGTGTTGTAAAGCTTCTTCTCAAGTGCCAATTCTGCTGTTTGGAGGTTCTCCAAAGCTAATTCTCTAAGGTCTCTAAAATCAACCAATTGTTATCCTTTTAGTAAAAATGGGGGACAAGTGAGTCCCCCAATTACTTACTTTTTTAAAGCGATTATATTTGCAAAATCATTGCTAGGCAAAACATCTAGGGCATCGCTTACACCCTTAACGTCAATTCCGGCCATCCTTATGTAGATTTGAAATGTCTTTAAGTCTGACCATCCTCCCATACGCATGACTTTCATGGCCTCTGCACCAGTTGCTAGTAGGTGAGTAGCAAAACAAGCTCTAAGAGTGTGAAAGGTAACATATTTCTTGATACCAATTTTTTCTAAAAATTCTCTTAGTACTCTTCCAGCTCGTCCATTTTTCCATGCACCAATGCGAGGAAGAACATATTCAGTTTGGGGGTAATCATTTTTTAGTGTTAACAAGACCTCTCTTAATTGTGGAGAAATATTAACATTTCGCCACTTTCCACTTTTAGTGGATTTTAAAATTTTATTGCTCTTGTTATAAGATTTTGTCACTTTAATGATTCCATTTTCCTGATCAACGTCTTCCCACTTGAGAGCATAAAGTTCACCACTTCTCATTCCTGATAAAATGGCCATTGCCCAATGGGGGTACCAAGGATGCATTTGCAGTCTTGCCTCAAAAAGAAGTTTCCTAACCTCATCTAAACTAAGTATTGGAGGAGTCTTTTCAGACTTTTCTTCAATACTCAAACCATAAACAGGGCTGTGATGAAGGATACGATCAGTTGATTTAATAATCCCTTCTTCAAGACCCCATTCATAAATGGTGCTGATTGAGTTTTTTATCTTCTTTAAAAGACTAGTGCTTGCACCCTTTGATTTTGCAAGTTCGAGAACTTGACGGCCGTCACCCTTCGTTAGTTCTGATGCCCGTCTTTTAAGCCACAACGCCGTATGATTTCTCACTCTTGATGAGTGATCTCTAATCGTAAAGCGTTTTGTTTTTGAGCCTAAAAGGTTGTTCATACAAGCAACTTCCCAACGGTGAATGACTTCTGACCATAACAGTCCAAGTCCTTCAAGTTTGGCGACATTCGTAGCAAGTTCTCGAATAAGTCTCTTTTCTTCTCGTCTCGCAGCAGTGAGTGTTTTTATTCCCTTAAGTACTTTTTGTTGTCGGATTTTTTTGTTCGTTTTACCTCGCGCTTGTACATAAACTTGGTAAAACTTTTCTCCGTTAACTTCGTAATCTGAAATGGCCATTAATACCTCCTAATAAAATGAAGTATCAACTAGCTCGTGTAATTCAGATTTCTTAAAGTAAAGTCTGCCATGTAACTTTCTTGCAGATATGTGCCCTTTATAGAGCATCTGCCTTAAAGCATGGTTCGACTTTCTTAGAAACCTCGCCGCTTCCTCTGTGGTTAACCATATTAAATTGTCAAAGATCAACTCAGGTGATTCTTTCGTCACGCCCAAGCCCAATTCACTATATCGTTTAGAGGATGGTTTGTAATTGTTATTAACATCAAATTTCATTACAGCTCCTTACATGTTTGGAAAGCCAATAAGACTTGCTTTTATCTCATGGGCCACTCGTTCATTGCCATCGTTGTCTTTGTAAGGTCTGTCATTTATACGGCCCTGCACAAAAACTTCTTTACCTTTGTCGAGATACATTTGGCATAGCTCCGCTTGTTTTCCCCACTCTATGACTTGCTTCCAATCGGCTTTCTCTCGCCCTTCTTTATTGATAGCTAACGCTAAATAACAAACAGGCTCGCTCTTTGGTGTGTATCTAAGGTCTGGCTTTTTTCCTAATCTTCCTATAAATAATTGTTTCTCAGTATTCATTTTGATTCCTTGTAGTATGTTAATTAATTGAAAGCTTCTTAACTAAGAACTCGCCCATAGTAAGGCTCGTTTTATTCTTAAGGTTGTACTCATCAAGAGCTTTCTGTACCTTTTCCATTTCAGAGAGGCTTTGATCTTTAAGCTTGTCTATGTCCTTGTCTGTTATCTTCTCTATGGCAAACAACGCCAGTTCCTTGAACCGAACTTCGCTCCCAAGCTCCTTGTTATTTGACTTAGCTAAAAGATCAAAAACTCTTTCCAAAGGCAGCTTTTCCTTAGACAAGTCCACAAAAAACTTCGTCTGCTTTCTGTTTACCTTATATTCCTCTCCCTTCTTATTATTACCATGCCTACCCATAGACCCGCCTCCTTTCTCTTCTTTTATTTCTACTTCCTTATTCATTTTATTATTCTCCTTAGTTTTATTTTCGCCCCTGCCTAATCTCATCTATCTGGTATTGTTAGAACTATTATTGACCATTCCTACTCAACTGGTTGGGGAGGGATGGTCAATAATCGTCTCGGTAAATACCCGATACTATTCATGAATTTGGCAGGGGCGAAGGTTTGCTTTACCCAGCTTTACTCTTACTTTACTCATCATCTTGATTATTTTTATCTGAGAATAGTCCATCAAAGCTTGTTTCTATTCCGTTATAAAAACACTGTCCTTTCTCTATCTCCAAGTTTGAGACACTTAAGCTCTTATTAAGCATGAGGATGATCGCTTCTTGAGTCGCGCTATTCATCTCTAGCAAGTACCTTTTATAAGCTTTAAAAAGTGTCTCTTTATTTGTAATAAAAAAAGCATAGTTAAAATTGTTATCACGTCCAAAACGTCGATACTTTTCTTTGACTCGACTTTGTGACTTTTGCGTTAGCTCTACCTCAACAGCAAGTTTATAGGTCTCTTTATTTTTGACTCCTACAACTTGTGCATCTGGTAATAAATGCTCAACTGCAATCTCATGAAACATTCTTCCATCAATAAATTGTGGCATTGCAATAAGCTCCTTCAAGACTTTTCCTACAATAATATCGTGAGTGATATTCTCATCGCTAATCTCATAGGTATGATCATATGGAGTATATGTAAGCCCTTTATTCGTTAAGAAAACATGCTTAGACTTCTTTCCCAAAAGAACACTCTTGATAAGCCCATGTGCTTCTAGCTTTCTTACCTTCTTACAAAGATTAAGATATTTAAGATCATAGTTGTTAAGGTCACTAAGGCTTTTTATGTCCATGACTTTCCACTTACCAAGAATATTGATAATGTCTTCGTATGCACCGTATGGCACAAAATCCATAGCCATCAATGCCCTCCCAATCCAAGGGGCCCTCTTTGATGGGCCTCAGTATGTTTATTTTTATGTTCTTCCTCCTTGCTATTCATGAGCTTAGTCTCATTTCCTATGTACTTGACGTTATTCCAAAGCGTCTTAGGCTCGATATATTTCACGTTAAGAAGATCAACTCTTGTTGGGTAGTGGCGTAAAAGTACACATTGTCCGATGTTTAAATTTTTGATGATGTTGGGGTGACTAATAAGCTCTTCAACCATTCTTTGTGAGCCTTGGTCTTTTTCTTCACCGCCCTCAAATCTAATTGTTTGTTTCTTAGATTCAATAGTTCCTATTGCCTCGGAAAATATCTTTGCTCCATCTTCAATCCTTTGCTTAAAGACAAACCAATTAGCAGAGTTCTCAAGAACTTGAATACATAACTCTGGATCGTGTTTTGCTATGTCACTTGGAGATTGAAAGGCAAAGGTAATCTCCATCTTGGCACCACGACACTTATTAAGAATTTCAATAAACTCGTCAGTGATGACTGCTGATAGCTCATCAATGTAGATACCCATACTTTTAAGACTAGCTGTATCCATGGGATCAATTTCACGATAGGTCTTGTAAGCACAATAAGAGATATCACCCAAAATGACTTTGCCAAGAGAACGCGCTATTTCAGCATAGCCTAGAACTGATAAACCAATGTAGACGCATTTATTACTCTCTCTTATGTCACAAAATGATAAAGCATCAACACCTTTGAGTTTGCTACCGAAGTCTGATCTCATGATCTTTCTTAGACGAGACAAGATTCCTTGAATGTCTTTTCTCGCAAAGAGACAGTCATCTTTTAACTTAGGGTCACTAATTTTGATAAGCTGATTATAAATAGACTCAATAGAGACTTCGCATTCATTTGCTTTAAGAATTAAGACCGCTTCTTCAAGGGCGTCATAACAAATCTGAGCATAGTGTTCTTCACTCCATTTAAACGAGTGGAAGAGTCGATCAGCTATGTGAGTACTCGTGCCATCCTTAACACTATTTAGCTTACAAGCCCCTCGCCATTCCAATACTCAGAGAAGATATAAAACTCTCGCCATGTAAGCTTACAAAGGTTGATGAAGTTCAAAAGTGTCTTTCTGTCTCCCTTGGGGTCAATGTAAACGACAGGCTTATTCTCTTTCATATCCTCATACATAAGAGCGTCTAGTAAAACCGTTTTACCTGAGCCACTAGCTCCTACGATTGCTGTATGCGCTTTTTTATTAAGATCGCTTCCTAGAAGGTTCTTCTTAGACGTTAGAGAGTACCCAAGTGCTTCATCTTGAAGAGTACTTTTAGTATTAGATAAAAGGTCACGACTAATCTTTTCAACATTATTAGGTTTCGATTTCTTAAAGACATATTTATTTATTCCTAAATGAAACCCCACCGCCATTAAGTCCATAACCTTCATAATTAGAATTGAGAATAAATCCATTATTGGGAGGATAAATTCACCAAGACCTAAGTCTCCTGATTCTTTTTTCTTACTCATAGATTTTCCTTTGACTCACTTTGTGCTGAGTCCGGCGTATCGCCGTATGTGTGTTCATAAACGTCAAAAGCTGGGATATAAAAAGTCTTCACGCCTTTTTTTACATATCTTTCTTTTGACTGATATTTGATGAGGTATTGCTTGTTAACTTTGCCCTTAAGCTTTTCTGGAAGATTTTTAACAGGAACTTTGTAGGCCTCTTGCTTATTTAAGTTTGCGTCAATTTTGAGATTACCTAAACCAATCTCTAAACCGTTTGGATTCATTTCACTAAGTGGAGTCTTAGGGGGAATAAGCATATTTTTTAGTTTATAATTTCTAAGGTCATCTTTATAAAGAGCGTAACCAGCAAGGGCCGCAATTCCGGCCCCCAAGACGCCAAATAGAGCTGCGTTAGCTCCTTTGCTCTCTTTATTGGGAGAAAGCATTGCTCCTGCTGTGGCCGCTGTCATTCCTCCGGCCAAAGAACTGTAAATAAGAGTCTTTTTCATAGATGAACAAGACGTGGTTACTAGTAAAATTAAGACTATCGTTAAATGTTTCATTGTTGTTTCTCGCTTAGGTTTAAGGATTTATTAAAAAAGATCAGAACTTCTTTTCCAGAGTTCATATAAGAGATCGTGAGGTTTCTTTCTCCTGACTCCATGATCTTTTGTCTTGCGTTGTCTGATATTCCAAGTAGGCCATCCATGATCTGATTCTTAGCTGTATTTTGGTTGATATTGCCGATGGGGGTATTAACGCCACTTTTGGCCACTGAAAATGTCGAACTAAGAAATGAAGCAAAGCTGCTGGTAAGAAAACTCTTTTCCTCTCCTGAGTAGTAATAATCCGCAATGATTCCTTCTGCTCCATCCATATCCCAGATATCGACGTCTACTTTAAACTCTTTCTCATCAAGAACTAGAAGATCGCATTTAGAGGGCACACGCTTTTCAAAGCTAAAACCAAGACACCTCAGCTCAGCACCAAATAGATCATGCCCTTCATCAGAAACACGAACGATATACTTTGATGGCTTAATGTTCATCGCAAGAACGGAATTGAGAAGAGTTCCCCTTACACGCGTAAGAGCAATGACCTTATCATCATGTTTTTTTACAATGACGTTTCTTTCTTGTTTCTTTAAAAGCTCATAAATAGCTTTATCTTTAGCAAGAAGAGCATCTAGTTCTTTATTTACTGAACTTCTCTTAATCGTTTTACGCTTTCTCGTCTTAGTGACTTTAGTTTCTTTGTAATTATAAAGAGAGCTATCTGAAACCTCCGTGAAACCAGCAAAACTACTTATTGAGATCAGTCCCATTAGTATCAGTCTCATAATGCACGCCCCTGATAATAAATGAGTTTTTTACCTAGATAAATGGGAGGGCCTTTAGAAAGATAGCTCTTACTCTTTACGCTTAATTCATTTACCTTTACGGGGCCCTTAAGTTTGTTAATAAAGAAGAGCGACTTCGGACACTCAAAGAGCTGATAAGACTTAGTTTCTTTTAAAAGAGTAAAGTAAGTACAAGTCTTAGCCTGTCTGATCACAACGTCCTTATTTGAGAAGTCTTCATTATAAGAAAGGTTAAAGTGATACTTCCCACGCTTCATAAAGGTAATAAAGTTTCGGCTAAAGCCTTTTTGCTTTGGCTCAAAGACAAGACTTCTAGCTTTATTAAGTTCATAGATTTTAAAGTCTCCCTCTTGCCCTCCAACATAATCAGTAATCTTCGAATTAAAATTTACTGACGTTAGGTGTGCCATAGATAAAAAGATCGTAAAGATATGCCCCTTAATGATGTAGTAGATCATAGCTTCTCCTTCCACTGGTAAGGAGAAGCTAGCCTTTGTCCCTTTACATCAATAATGCGATAGAGATGAGTAAACTTAGGGTTCTTTTCAAGCCTTACACGATAACTTCTATGACCCTTATGATCTTTAGCAACAACATCACAGTTATAATCACCAAACATTTTAATAAGAGATAAGCTTTCAACTTCAAAAGTTTTATCCTTTACGTCTTTTAAGACAGTCTTATTGAAAAGCTCATGGTTTGGAAGATTACCAAATAGTCCCTTCATACCTTTATGACAGACTTCAAACGCGCTCATGTGATCCGCCTTTTCTCTGTTGAGATAGATTCCGGTGCCTAGGATAAGAAGATGTGTCACTGCGCTTATGAGGGCGATGTATATGAGAGGTCTTTTGAGCCTTTCGATTGACTTCGCCATACTTTGATAGTTTTCCATTGTTTAAACTCCTATTGCTGTTTGTATTTGATTTATTAAAGCTCTGACTTTGATTTTTAATGACACCACTTGAACTCATCTTTTGTGGTGCATCTTTATAGTCTGCTTTGAATGTATTATTTGCTGCATAGTCACGAGATGCTGAATTATAAGCTGCACTTGAAGAACTACTCATGTTACTTGGCGGGCGCATTTTCATTTGAGAATACGTTTCACTCTTTCCTGTATCATTTGTAGGTACTGACTTAGAGAAAAGGTTTTTAGCATTCTTAGCTAACTTGTAACCTTGATTTGCTCCACCTTTGGCCAAACTCATTTTAGGCCCTAAAGAAGCCCCCGTTAAAAGCATTGCTCCGCTATTAATAGTATTCTTAGGTAGGTTCATCACGTAATTAGCACCAATACTTGCGATAATGCCTCCTGCTTGAGAAATACCGCTGCCATTCAAAATCATTGAGCCTATTAAAGGTGTGAATGCTACAAAAAGCGTGAGAATAAATAAAAGGGCCGTACCCATCATTGAGCCGCCAATGATCTGCCCCGATACATAGCCTCGATTAATTTCACTACCAATTAATGAGATTATAAAAACCAAGATATGAGGAACGATTAAGCACCATAGATAACTTAAGACTGCTCCTCGCATGACGTTTCCCATACTCGGAAATAAGTAAATCAAACAAGGAATACCAATAAGTCCATAGCCCAAGTAGTAGACTAGAGAATAGACGACTTTTAGAATCAGAAAACAAAGCTTAGTGATAAAGTAAATGGTTACGGTAAAGCCATCATTCACAAAAGATTCAAACAAGTGATATTTCAAAAATGCGAGTGTACCTGTGAGAACATTTTTATCTTTGTAAAAGTTGTGCTTAGTTTTATCGTGCCTGACTTGATCCCATTTTTTGATACCACTAAACATATCCATCATTAAAATGTTGCCGCTTACTTGGTTTTGCATTACCTCATCTGCCGCACTCATAGAAGCGTCAATGGTCTGAGTATAGAAACTTGTAATACTAGTTAAGATCAAAACTGAGATGAAAGCTCTTTTCACTAAAGTAAAAGGCTCTAAGCGATCAAGGTACTCAATAATGATCGCCAAGATAAAGACACTAGGTAAAAGCCCAATGAAAAAGAGACGATACTTTTCAATTAAAAAGCCTAAGTCTAAGCTTTGAATGAGAAGAAGGTCTTTCATGATGTTATTCATAACTGACCACCTCCGCCACCACCGACAGCAGGGCCTTGACGATTATGAACACCAATCCAGTTTTTATAAAACTCTTCTCGTCTTAATTTATCAACAGAGTTACTTTTCTTAAGACCTAGGTCAATTTTTTGATACTCAAGGTTATCTCTACGAATTTTTGTAAGAGTTTTATTGCTAAGAGCAGTATTCATTGCCGTATTTTGGACATGCTTACTCATGTTTCCTTCGCTGGCACTCATAAGCTCTTGTCTCTCGGCTTCTTTTTCATCCATCATAGAGTTTGTGACCTTATCCCAGTAGCGATCAACAAAGCCTTGAGCTTCTAAAACATCCTTGGCCATAAAGTCGATATTGCTTTTAAGACCTTGAAGATTCATTTTAAGATTGAGTAACACTTGATTGATTTGAGCAAGGCCTTTTGGCTTCATCTTCTTAGCTGCCATAATATCTCTAGCGTGTTGCTCGATACGCCTCGCTATAAAATAGCGTCTCATGGCAATGAAGTTATACTTATCAATCTTGTCACTCGTTTTCTTAGCTACATCTAATATCTTCATCGTGTTACCGACAGTAGAGGCCGTATTTGAAACAAGCATAACAAGAGCTGCTGTATCGCTATCTGGCATGAACAAAGTGCTCCCCATAGTTTTGATGTTGATTAGAAAAATAAAAGGAATTATTAACTTCATCATGGATTAACCTCACGTATGCATTGACTGCTTCTTGATGTGACTCAAAGTAGTCTTTAAATTGGTTTAAGAATTGATTAAATTTAAGGTCGGCTCCTGCTTCCGTATGAAACAATTGCAATTCTATTGGGCTTAAGTAGTTCCGAATGGTTTTACGGTAACGATTGTCACTAGTTTTTAAGTAGCATTCTGAAAACACGCCTTTTTTAAATTCAAGTGTATTTATATTAGCGATATCAAAAGAGGCTATGTCGTTAGTAACCTCTAGTTCTTGTGGAAAGAAAATCTTAAAGTAAGAATTATTCGTGATTGAACTAGCAAGATCACTATTCAGGTGAGAAAAGTCTCTAAGTGACTGTGAGATAGCGATAGGAAAAGCACCTGTCTTTCTAAATGCTCTAAAGCACTCGTCAATAAAGCTAGTATGATCTTTTAAAAAGCTCCAACACTCATCAAAAACAAGTATTTTTTCATTTACTGGGATTCTTTTAAAGTACTCTAAGATGAAAATGATGAGTGGTGTAACGATACCTTTCGGGTAGTCTTCAATATCGACATAGAGAATGCTTTGAAAGTTCATTTCATCATCAGTGAAGTAGTCCTTAATCTCCTCAAAGTAGAGATCAATATCTTTAAAGTGATCTTTTAAAATTGTTACGAGATCATGAAAACTTTGGCACTGATCAACATTATCTTTTATGACTTTTAATAGTCTTCCACGCTCAAGTTTATTAAAGCTATCTTCATCAACTATAGAGAGGATGATTTCACGAAGGTAAATTGGGTCTTTAAACTGAAAAGGATTAAAGCCACTCTTTAAGTAACTACCTCCGTGATATTCAGTCACTTTTTTAAAGGAACCACCTTTATCAAGGATTACGGTTGGATGATCCCCAATAAGGTGATGAACAAGTTTATTTACAAAAACAGACTTACCACCACCAGATAAACCCGTGACAAGCATATTTCTATTTTTTATGTCGTTACTAAAGGGATTAAAAAAAATCTCAGAAGAATTAGCATCATGAAACCTTATGCCTTTATCCATGAGTTTGCTTTCATGAAGTGGTAGTAAGTATCTTAAGTGAGAAGTCTTATTAGGAATAACTCGTAATCCACTAGATGGCTTCACTCCAGGAATAAGTTCATTAAAAATAGAGGCTAGACCACTCTTAGCTCGAACAAGTGATTGCCCTTCTGAAAAGGTCTTAATGCCTATAGCGTTCATTTGAATAGTAAACGCTTGCGATAGTCTATTAAGTTCTTCTATAGAAGTCGTTTTAAGCATAAAAAACATTTCAATATCAAAAAGCTCTTCACGCCCGTGAATGATATCAGCGAGTAGTTCTTCTGCTTGTCCGTAAGCTCCCTCACTTGTAATATCTCTTTTAGGTTTTAGAAAGCTTGAGAGATGCCCAGATCGAATACGATCAAGTTAACTTACAGACTTATCTTTTGCTTTTCGCTTCACTGTGATCACGTAATCAATATCACTTGGCAAAAAGAAAGGGTAAGCCTCACTATCTGAGAACTCTAAAACTGAGAATAGTCTTATGTAGTTTCCACAGTAAGAAACGTAATCATCATGAATCCCTATGTCTGAATACATAAGAGATTCACCGAAGAATTTCTCTAGTGGTGAGTTTTGATTTTGAAATTCAACAGAACTTAAATCAGGAGGAACCTGACTATTTGTATCTAAGAATGACTCATCACCAATTTTGTAAAATTTAAAGTATTTATCAGTCTCAAGATAATTAAGGCCAGATGAAATTGAGTCATAAAAGCTCTCTTTCTCTCCATAGGTCATTTGCTCAAGGTCAGGGTTACCCATCTTGAAAAATGATGAAGCGTTACCATCAATTGAGATTAGTTTATTGTCTTTAACTTCAATGATTGGAAAGGTTGATTTATTCATGGTGACCTCCAGCAAAGTGCTTTTGAATGACTGATGACTTAATAACGTGATCACCATTAATATGAAGAAAAAAGCCTGCCTGAAACCTTTGCTTAATGATCTTTAAAGCGAGAACTAAAAGCGCATTAATGATAAGAGAGTAAATACCTGTAACTTTCATCCATGATAGAAACAGATAACAAACGCCTACTGCTATTAGGTCATATCTTGTGAGACTTCCTAGCATGGTGGCCTTTTTATTTAAAAGTGTTGGGTAGCAATTCTTACCCATGAATCCCTCTAGCTAAAGCTTTGAATGACATTGGTTACAAGCTCAAGGCCACAACCAGTAAAAATTGATAAAACAAGAACATTGGCCACCTTCTTTTGATATTCTTCTTGCTTGAAATAAGAGAGGGTTACAAAGAGGATAAAAGAGGCCCCTGCCACTGCTCCTGACAATGGTATGAGGTATGTTCTTGTGATTGTCTCAAAGCCATTAGTAAGCTTTGAGAATGCGTAGGCATTACTTGGAAATAGCGTCATGCCTATAAAGAGAGTAGTTAGTAATTTATTAAAAAAGTTTTTCATGTGTATGTCCTAATTAAAAAAGTTAGTGATGATACTTGTGATCCCCATTGAGAAATCTTGAGTATAGGTTTTGTCATGGCCTTTCTTAACTTGTGACCAGTTGATTTGAGATTGCCACTCGCCAAACTTCCAAGACCTCGTTGAAACAGGCCATTTCTTATGACCAGCAAGGTTAATCATGTGTCTGACACAAGTATATGATTGAGCACCCTGAGCATTCGTAAGGTAAACACCGCTATAGGTTGTCTCTTTAGTTCTCTCTAGCTTTAAGGCAAGAACTGATTCATCAATATTGTGAATGGTCTGAACATTTGAGATATTCTTAATGTCGATGTGAATATGTTCATCAACCCAATGAAGATCGACTTTCTTTTCATCAACAACTGTTTTGAGTGAGTACTCTTCTTGGTTAATGAGAAGCTTAATCTTAGAGGCAATACTCGAAAGATCATTTTGAAATTTATATTCTTCTAAAAGCTCTTCAAAGAAGTTAAAGCTAATGTTACATGTAAACTCTGCCCTAAAACAGTTACCGCTACAGTTGCCATCATTTCTAGCAACATCAGTCCAATGTTTGATCTTCTCTCCCCAAATAGCTTTGGGCTTGAACTGCAAATGAACTCGTGAGTTTGGAGTAACATTACCTAAAGGAAAGACCTCTTTACTATTACTCGATTCAGCATTGCTCCGGTAGCTATAAACCTTTTCTTCTTTTTGGCTAGATAGCTCCTTACCAGTTATATAAGAGAGAGAAATAATATCTTTTGGTGAAAACTTATGATCAAGGTAGTGCTGTCTAAGCTTATTTGTGAAAACAAACCATTTACCTTTCTTATCAAGTTCCTTTATCTCAGAGAGGTAAGTAAATTCAGGAAGATTCGTTTCAAACTGGTTGATCTTCTTAAGCTTGTTTTGCTGAATGATTGCTTTATTACCATACAGACGAGAGACTATTTCTGAAAAACTAGAAGTATTACCGCCAGTACCAACATAGTTGATCTCAGAGCTTAACGGCGTGTTAAAAATGACTGGTATAGACTTTTTACGAACACTTGCTAGAAGCTTCTTGTAGGTCGTTTTTAAGGAAGGCATTTCATAGTCAGCAAGCTCAGAGATAATGAATTCGCCTTTTTGAAAGTAGTTTGTGGCGATTAGTTGCTGTGGTATGTTTTCGATGGTAACTTCAAAAGTCTCGTTGACTCCTGCTTGAAAGTTCCTTTCAACAAGCTTTGTAGCAAGAAGCTCAAAGGACTCTTTTTCATAGTCATAATAATAGAAATTAAGACTAAGGTTTTTGATCTCTGAAAAGCCATCATTTGCCTTAAGCTTAATGTTATTTTCAAGAGTGATGGTAATGTTCGTTACGTCGAAGTCTTCTTTATTGAAATAAGGCTTATATTTTAAAACTTGTTCAGAATAAAAGCGCGGGTCTGCCTCTGGATAGTTTACCCATGAAAGATCATGCTCCTTCATTTCTCCCCACGAATGACTTGAAAACTTACCAACGCTAGCAGCAGCATTAAAGCTTTCATTTCTGATAAAGACTTCACCGACACGGTATTTAAAGTCTGGGTTATCTTGATGAGTATTTGTATTGATACTGAAGCTGTTCTCGATACCATCAGCTAGGTTCTTATAATCAGCTTTGATTTGGTAGTTTTGTAAGAATCTCATCCTAATATTTGGTATATTAGCAATGAGTGGATTGCTACCCTGTTCTTGCTCAACTTTATTGCTGATAAGATCACCATCAAAGTCTTCACTTGGTGATAGTCCTTTAATAAGAGGATCAACCTCTTGAGTTTGTGCCGTGCTTTGCTCATCATCAGATGAAACAAAACCACAACCAGTAATAAGTAAAATAAGTAGTGTTGGTATTAAAAAGTTCATAATTCTCCTAGTTTTGAGCGCAAGAATCCCCATTGAGTCGTTTGCTCAATTTTTGTTATTAATAAATATTGTTAGTTTTTAGCTGTTAAGCATCTCTTCTTTTAAATATTGAGAAAGGTGAATATCATCCACTGTTCCAAATATCCCAATAAAGCACTGGCCCATATCACTTTCAAATCTATTTTTCCTCCTTAAGTCGTCTGGCTCAAGAGAAGCATTGAAAATGATATCGACAAGGTTACGAGTGACTCGTCCGAAGCTTTTTGTTGGCCAGCTATAACCACTATGTAAATGAAAGATTAAGTCTTGAGTCATATCCAAGACACTCTTAAAGAAACTGCTACTAGCGACTGACTCAACAGTAGCACCTGTAGCGAGAGAAATAGTATGAGAGATACTGCTAAGAGCTTTACCTAGCTGTTCATGTACCAATCCCTCCTTCCCAATTTTTACTTGTGGATGCCTTATCTGAAATAGCCCTAAATCTTTGAGAATCATTTCCTTACATATATTCTTGAGATCAAGCCTTGTTAGTTTTTCTACTTTTTCATTTGTGTTTACGTTACATGCTTTCATTAAAAGTCCTTGTTAGTGATGGACTATTTATGAAGAGGTTTTCTTTGGACGTAAATAGGGAAAAAATCTTATTCCACCACGGTGGAATTGTGTATTTATGATGAGGCTTTAATTATTTGAATTAACGATGATCAATCCCACTGTGGAATTCCACAATGGGATTTCTTGAAATTATTATAGGATATTAACCTTGCAACTCGAAAGAACGAAACTCTTACATTCTCATGAGAATATTATTTTACAGAGAGAAATGTCCAATAGTATGTCTAAAAGTAAGGATCATTATTGAGCGTTATTTACAACTGTGAACAATTGCACGTGCAGTGAATTAGTGTCCATTACTGCCGTTTTTCTAAATAGTTTTATCGATGATTATTTCAATTTATTTGCTGATGTCCTCTTCTAAACCTTCAACTGAGTCCTCCCAATAATCAGAAGCTGTAATATCATCATCTTGATACTTGCTCGCAAAATTTGGCTCTTTCCATCGAGCAGAGAACCAAGCATCAAACTGTATGTCACGATATGCTCCGAGTAATGGAAGAATTTTTTCCTGTATTTGCGGAAAAGGTCGAACTTCTCGATACATTCCAAGCACCATATTATGTTGGATTTTTCGACGCTCCTGACGATCTAAAGATTCAGAAAGAGTATCTAGTCGCCAAGGGAAACTTAATAGCCTGACATCTAAGGCAACTGGTCCTACTTGAAAATCATCAAGATCCATAAAAACAGGCTCATTTTCTTTCCATAAAATATTTCCACTATAAGTATCTCCGTGAATTCTTTGTATCGGAACATCGCCAAGCTCCTCAATTTTTTTTACTAAACCATCTATGACCTCTTCATATCTCTTCTCTAAGGCTTTTGGAAGAAAACCAGCTTTTTTAATAACTTCAAAGCAGCCACTAGACATTGCTCTCGGATTAAACTGTGCTCTTGATGGAGCATTTCTCTTTTCTCCTACATCATGAATACGGGCAACTAAGTGAACCATCTTACGAACAGAGTCCTCATCTAACACTTCTCGATCTGAAAAGTAGGGCTCTTTTATTTTATCAAAGATTACATAATGAACACCTCTCCAAGTGCCAACATTGCCAATAGGCTTCACAAATGGAACGTCAGCTTTTTGTAGATCTTTAAGAAAGTGAACTTCCTCTTGAAGAGCTTTAAAGCTCCACCGTCCAGGACGATAGAACTTAATAACGACGCTATCGAACCCAAAAACTCGGTTTTCGGCACTTTCATATGAAATACCGTTCGTTAAAGGTAAATCGATTGTTTCGAGAACTTCTCTACAATCTTCGACCTTTATCTCAAGAAATGTATTTTGAATTTCAGGTTTTACCGATGCATAGTGCTTAACCCACTCTTGAGAAGAATTCATTATACCTCCAACTCAGATAATACTTCATCCTACTACGATGTGTTCATCTTGTGGACTAAAACCATAAGGTTATCTATCTAAGTTGAACTTGGGCGAGATTTTATTTCAATAATTCCTCGTTTTTAATCAGATTAATATATTCATAAATAGTCTTTTTATATTAAATAACACGACTTTGACTTACAGGTAGGAAGTGACACGACTTAACCTATCGAAAAAACAGAGATAAGCTCACTTATCCCTGCTTTATTAGTCAGTTTAAAAGAAATTCAGGTTAAATATCGGATTCTTACGATGGGTACGCTTCCTCTTGTTATACCTCTGAGTCGTCCTCACATCAGCGTGGTTCACAAGTTGTGATACATAGTAAATATCTTCACCATTATCAATAAGAGAGCTTATGAAGGTAGCTCTAGCGCTATGAGGAGTAATCCTTTTCTCTTTATTCACTTTCTTTGCCCATTTCCCAACAATATAGCCAACGGCCGTGTGACTGAGTTTTTTCTTTAAACGTATCGAATGAGAATTTTTTGATGGCTGAAAAAGGTAATCATCCTTTTCTACTTTTCGACCCTTTTCCTCCATCCATTCTACATACTTGTTAATATAATATGCCGTTGTCGGATGCACAGGGATCTTATTTATTTTTTGCCCTTTTCCAATGTATCTTATAAACATGATGCCCTCATCAAGTTCAAAATTTAACAGCTTTAATGCTCTTAGTTCTGCTTGCCTCATTCCTGTCGTAAATAAGAGTAAAATAATTGCTCTGTGTAAAGGTGGTGCTTCAGCAATAACAAGATCAAAAAGAGTTTTCATTTCACGATCGCTAAAGGCTTGAGTCTCGTAGAGAACTATACGATTGGGCCTTTTACAAAACTCAGCAGGGTTCTTCTCTATGATTTCTCTTTGAAGCAAGAATTGAAAAAAACTTGATACTGATGAAATTCTGCGATTAATAGTATTCGGAGCATAGGGCTTATTTCTTTTTGAGGTAGCTTCCTCTAAGAACTTTTTGTACTTAACAATATGAATGCGCCTGATCTCTCTAAAAAACATCTTGTTACCGATAAGCCTAGGCAGTCCGAAGTTTTCTTTTGTGAAAGAGAAAAACCTCTTTAGGTCGGCCCTATAGGATTGCTCTGTTTTGAAACCTCTATCTCTTAGAAACTCGTAAAGCAGGTCTTCGACAGTATCTTCAATAGTAAAGAGTGAAAGTTGATTGTTTTGATCATGTGCAACGTTTAGGCTCATTGATTCCTCCTGAATCATCATTAAATGACAGCGAATGCTGCCCATCTAATTTTATGGGAGGTGCTTACGACCAATAGTGAAGTACTTTCGGTGGGTTATGGCCTGTCACTTCTTTCAAACAAAATTAGCCGTCAAAAACTACATGCGATCCTGATAAAAGTGTATCAGCTTTAGACAATTTTGAAATTTTATTGAAAGCATTTCAACTACTCTATTGGCCGGTCCAAAAATTATGTAGAATAGGGAAGTATTATTAATCGTCTATTGAACTCAAGTGATTATTCACGCCACAGTTCGTGGACAATATCAACAAGAGTAAAGGGCTTAACCATGAAAAACATTCTTAATGTCTTCTTGATAATTTTATCTTTAAATACTTTTGCATCATTAAAAGAGAAGTTAGTTATTAACCCGGAAACTCATCAAATCTTTCACGTGGACATTAACACAGAGAATAGCTCATATCGAGTTAGTACAGTCGATCGTGGCTTTGAGCAGATCGTTTTGGATAGTACACTATCATGTGCTCAAATTAATAATAATAAATTTAAAATCGTTAAAAGGGTTATGGAGACGGTTAGTATACTTAAAGCTCAGATTCAAAATCAAAGTAAAATAGAGTTCGATATTCAAGATATAATACTTGTAGAAAATAATCTAGGTATGGACCTTCTTATGGTGTCAGATGTTGCTTCTAGATGTTTATCATTAAATCAAGAAACAACTATAGAGACTAGAACTGAAGCTATGAAGGATCTAATTAATAATGATCATGCAGTTTTATGTAGAGAATTAGACCTAAGAACTCATGATATTTTTCTTGATCTACAACAACACTTTGGAATCGCCTATTACGCTCCTAAAGAGACAGCACTAAAGACAATTAATGAAATTGAAGGGTATTTAAATATTTATTTAAATAAATTAAAGTTTTGTTATTAACGTGATTACTTTTACTGAACAGAGAGCATAATGAGCAAAATTAAATACAAGATACAATATCTAAAAAGAATGCTTTTCATTTGTATTTAAGATTGGACAGGACTCCCTGTTTTCTAAATTTATCTGAGACTCAATACTTAATACCCTGAAAGTACTCAAGTACATACTTACGAATATCTCCAAAACTGTAGCTTTTTCATGCTTTGAAAGAATCTTTGATATGAGTCCTGATAGTTGCTAACTATAAGCATCAATTTTATTGAGGACTTTATGAACATCCATAACGGGTTAAATTGGCAAGACGTAATATTTAAATGTCTAAGCGATCTAAGAGGGAAATATCCTAGACTTGCTGACGCCGATATTGCGAAGAAAATAGATATGTCTTCGTGATCATTTAACCGTATCAAAAATGGCCGTAACAAGCCTAGAGTTAGTAATCTAATCAAGATCGTTATCGGTTCTGGAAATAAAGATATTCTTCCACAGGCAGTATCACTTATCGATGAGAATCTAGCAGATAACTTCGATAAAATCATGGCGATCTCACTCAAAGAAGATAATGCAATACTAAATAATGAAGAAGTAGAATCGCTTCTTCAAGATCAAGATGCATTTGTAACTTACCTTTTGGCAAGTTGCGATCATGGAACCACAAGGGATCAAATCTCAGGTGTTCTTGGAAAATCAGGTCTAAGTTCAATTGATAAGCTTATCTCAAGCAACCTTATAAAAGATGATAATGGGCGTATCTCAGTAGTAACCGATGGTATTCTTGTAAGGTCATTTGACAGTATAAAGTCACACCTAAGTACTTATGCAAGATTCTACAAGACAAGCCATGTAGGACAAAAAAGAAATTACGTGCACTCTCTAAGCTCAGGCTTAAATAAGAAGGGTGTTGAGAAAGGCCAAGAGCTTCATCGTGAATTTCATGAGAAGATGCAGGCACTTTACAGAGATGAAAATTACAAAGGCGAAATACCAATGTTCAGTGTTGGTTTTTGTGATAGTTTCACAAGTATTGAAAGTGAAAAAGGGAGAGAGCTACAATGAAAGTAATCCTACTAGCTTCATTACTTATATCAATTAATTCAAGCTTTGCTTTTGAAGGCTTTAAGCTCACTGGCTTACTAGTAAATGATGAGCAACAAGTTCTTCAATTGGCAGAGGTAGCACAAGTGGTTATGGCCGCTGACGCTAAAGAAATTGAAATGGTTGAGTTCAACAACGGAAACATCTATTACGGTGAAGAAATCACGGGTTGGGCATTACAGAATAACAAAAAACCTACTTTTGTTGTTCCT
>JAFMBV010000153.1 GCA_017858255.1 Bacteriovoracaceae bacterium | reverse complement strand
CTTTAAATAGGAGAGACCAAGAGCATGTAAAATTCGGCCAAGAATTAAGGTGATTCCAAAAAAGTGCAATGTATTTTTGTTTGCTCCCCCAAGCTCTAGAAAACCGAGCATGGTTAATATAATAGGCACATACTCTGCAAAATTTCCATGAACTCTGACGACCTTTTCGAGTTTGGCCTCTTCACCAGTTCCCATACTTTGGCGAAAGCGAAAGCGGTTACGAATGACATCTAAACTAAGACCTAAGTAGAGAAGACCAATAATACCTGCATAAAATGAAGTGATAATAACCATAATGCCCGGTCCTTTGTTTAGTTGGTAAAGTTTGAGGTAATCCTAATTAAAGGCTAAACTTATGAAAGTGATATTAAAGCTAAGGAATTAGATATGGCAAATTGGCAGTCTTATATAAGTGGAGTTGGCGCCTTCGTGCCAGAAAAAGCTTTCACAAACTTTGATTTAGAGAAAACTCTAGATACCTCAGATGAGTGGATTCAACAAAGAACCGGAATCGTTAAGAGGCACTGGGCCGACGACGATGTTGCGACTTCTGATTTGGCCGTAAAGGCTTCAGAAGAAGCAATTGCGGATGCTAAAATCGATAAACATGACATTGATTGCATTATTTTTGCAACTCTTAGCCCCGATCATGACTTCCCCGGTGCAGGCTGCTTCCTTCAGGAGAAGCTTGGCCTTAATGGTATTCCCGCCTTTGATATTCGTCAGCAATGTACTGGCTATATTTATGGCCTGTCGATGGCAGATGCTTTTATAAAAACCGGACAATATAAGAATATTCTTTTAGTCGGCGCTGAAATTCATTCAAAAGGGCTTGATCGCACTCCTGAAGGGCGTAACGTCTCTGTACTGTTTGGTGATGGTGCTGGAGCAACGATTATTTCTTCTAAAGAATCAGGCGGCGATAATGATTCTCATATCATTTCTCACGACCTCCATGCAGATGGAGCTTTTGCCAAAGAGCTGTGGATACCAGCTCCAGGTACTGCAAATGGCGCGGATAGAATTAATCAGACCATGTTAGATGAAAAACTTAATTTCGGTTTTATGAACGGGCGTACTGTGTTTATGCATGCAGTAAAAAGAATGTCTGAATCATTGGCCTTCACTTTAAAGTCCAATAATTGCACTATTGATGATGTGGATCTCTTTCTCTTTCATCAGGCGAACCTGAGAATCAATGACAAAGTTGGTGAAATTATGGGGATTCCTGCTGAAAAAGTATTTAATACTATTCAGGATTACGGCAATACGACAGCGGCAACAATTCCTCTTGGAATGCGGGATGCTGTGAAGGCCGGACGCTTGGAAAAGGGAATGTTAGTAGGTTTGGCCGCCTTTGGTTCTGGCTTTACTTGGGGTTCCTCCCTTCTTCGCTATTAAAAATTCGAACTTTCAATAAGTTAGACTATTTTGATGCTCTACTCTCAACTTACGGAAATTATTGGAGTAGGGCTTGCAAAGGTGCTGAAATGTGTTAGATTAGGACACGAATTAATTTACAGGTCTACCTTTTGAGGAGACTTTTTAGGAGTTAAGAATGAGCGGCCATTCAAATGTTACAGTTGAGATTGATCCTAAAGGTGCTGAAAGGGCCATTAGAAAATTTAAGAGAATGTGCGAAGCCTTTGGTGTGACTAAAGAATATCGTGCTCGTAAAGAATATAAGAAGCCTTCAATTAAAAAGAAAGAAAAGCTTAAAGCAGCTGTAAAAAGAAATGCTAAGAGTAAGAGAAAAGAAGTAGGCACTCGTAAGAAAATCTAAAAGTTTTCAATGATTATATATCTTAAAAAAAGCCTGCTACTAGCAGGCTTTTTTGTTTTCTACAAAATCGATAATTTCTTGGCGAAACTCTAAAATATTATCTGGAGTAAAACTTCCATACCACTCAGAGTTTTCAGGAGCGAGTTCATAGATGAGCTCTTCCATCGTAAATTGAATCGTCTGCATTCCTAAATAGAGGGTTTTAAAGAATTCAAAATCTCCACCGTGGAAAAGTGAGACGAGTTCAAATACATCGTTATGATTTTCACAGGCCGGGCAACCGGAGCACTGACCTTCGTTTATAATAAAAGAAAGATGATACTCAGTTTGCTGAGCAATGAGACGTTCTCTTTCTTCGCTATCTTTTTCAAAGGTATCAATCAAGTCACGAGCTACGGACATATTGTCTTTAAGAGCAAAGAGAAGCTGCTCATAAAAAGTTGCATAAAGGCTAGAGTAGATTACATCTTCAACCATAAAAAGATAAAGCTCTTCTTGGCCTGCAGATGTTTCTCTTAGTTGGTTATAAGTATGAAGCGCCATTCGATAAGGATGATCAGTCCGAACAGTATCTTCAAAGAAAAATGAGCGAAAAGGTAGCGGTTGTCTGCGAAATTTTGGCTCGATAAATTTTTTGACCAGTGACATTATTCCATCCTTGGTGAACTAGGAGTCGTCTTGAATCCTTATCGTCCTGTTAACGCTGGTTCCTAACTAAAAAGTGAAGAAAACGTTCATTAAAAAAAGTATAACATAAATTTTAGTGTGGCGATTACCTGAGTTATGGACTCGGATTAGGGATAAGCTGGTGAATTTCATTGATCTCTGTCATAACTTCATCGCTTAACTCAATTTTGATGGAGTCAATATTTTCCTTTAGCTGATCCATTGAGGTAGCTCCGATGATATTACTCGTGACAAATGAACGTTGGTTCACGAAGGCCAAGGCCAGGTGAGTAGGGCTCATCTCAAGGCGCTCGGCGAGACTACAGTACTTTTCTGTTGCTAGTACGGATTGAGGATTGGTGTAACGAGAGAAGCGGTCCCATAAAGTGATGCGGGCATTTTGCGGTTTTTTTCCATGGCGGTATTTACCAGTGAGCACACCAAAACCTAGTGGCGAGTAGGCCAATAAACCAATATTTTCTCTTAGAGAGATTTCTGCATTACCTACTTCAAAAGATCTATTGAGAAGACTGTAAGGATTCTGGATGGACTGAATTCTTGGGAGTCCTTCTTTTTCAGCAATTGCTAAGTACTTCATGACACCCCAAGGGGTTTCATTAGAGAGACCAATGTGACGGATCTTTCCTGCCTTTTGTAGTTCACCAAGAACTTGCAGTCTTTCAAGAAAGGGCGTGAACTCTTCTTCTTTAGGAATAGTATCTAGACCCAGGCTTCCAAAGTAGTTGGTTGTGCGCTCTGGCCAATGAAGTTGATAGAGATCAATCATATCGACATTAAGTCTCTTGAGACTAGCATTGCAGGCTTCTTCTAAGTGGCGTCTGCTCATATTATTGTTGCCACCGCGAATGTAATCACCCATTCCGGGGCCTGCTATCTTTGTCGCTAGAAAAATTTTATCGCGGTCGCTCTTAAGCTTTGGCCAGCGACCAATATATTGTTCAGTCAATGTGTAAGTATCTGCTGTCGGAGGTACGGGGTACATCTCTGCGGTATCGATAAAGTTCACACCCTGATCAAGAGCATAGTCGAGTTGCTCGTGGGCTTCTTTCTCGGTGTTTTGAACTCCCCATGTCATAGTGCCTAAGCAAATGACTGAGACATCTTCTTGGGTAGAACCAAACTTACGATATTTCATAGTAAACCCTTATTGACGAAAGAAGCTCTCTAACTCGACATTCGTTTCTTTTTTTATTCCATTAAAAAGATAGTACAAAATGAGACCAACCATAATCATCATGGGAAAAGCGATAACGGGAAAAGAGAGGCCTGTCATCTTTCCTAAAGAGTTAACAAACTCTTCACTGCCGGGTTGTCCTTTAAGAACAAAGAAGGCCAAGAGAAAGTTGAGAACGGCCGAGATAAAAAAGGTCGAACCGAGGAGGTAAGAAGATCTTTTTAAACGTTTTTCAAAATGATCTTCTTGGTTTCCTTCTGCATAAACATCACGAACTTTATCGAGGTCTATCATTTGATTGAGAATGCGCCTGACAATGGGTTTTTGAAACCATTCAGAGCCCACAACAAAGAGTCCCATAAGAAGAGGAAAGGCGGTCTCTTTTACAATCATCCAGTTGCGATCAACTTTGAGGAGACCAATACCGCCCGTTAGGACAATACTCAAGAGGCCAAGCAGGGAAAAGAAATTAACCTTTCCGGCGCCTAGTAAATCATAGAGTCCATAGAGAAGGGGAAAGGCCAGGGCAGTAACTAGACCATAGACTTGACCAAGATATTCATCACTTGAGAACTTCATCATGATCATCGTTGGAATAATTAGGTTAAAGCCTATATTAAGAAGGGGATTTTCCTTCTTGGTGCCTTTGACAATCTTTTCTTGAGTAGCGTTTTCTTCGCTTTCGTTTTCTTTAGAAAGGGGTGTGGAGTTAGATTCGTTTGTCATAGCTGAAAAATTCCGTTTCATACCCGAGTAAACTGGTTGAATAATATCGCCTTACATCTTTCCAACAAGTCATTAAATTAGTTGCCGATTGGAATGAGAGCCGGTCAAAATAACATAACGGCAATACTAACATGCATCAAGGAAGATGAATATGAAAAACCTAATTTTGGGAATGGCCTTATTATCAAGCGCCGCCCTAACAGCAGCCCCAACTCAAAAACTTATTGTTAAGCTTAAGGCAGGAGTAAGCCCTAAGTCGGTAAGTCTTTTTCAACAAAAATCTGTTAAAGATGTACGTGACCTTAAAGTCTCTTTTGGATCTTTCTACTCAATCAAAGCGGAAGGTTTAAACCAGAAGTCAATTGACGCTCTTGCTCAGGATCCTGCGATTGAATACGTAGAAGCAAGTCAAGTCTATACTGTTTCTCCATTATCAAATAAAGAAACAGTTCAAGATGCCAAATTTGGTGATCAGTGGGGCTTCAAAAATACTGGTAAAAATTC
Source organism: Bacteriovoracaceae bacterium (assembly GCA_017858255.1). Lineage (GTDB taxonomy): Bacteria > Bdellovibrionota > Bacteriovoracia > Bacteriovoracales > Bacteriovoracaceae. The sequence goes on along the minus strand of JAFMBV010000153.1, from coordinate 1,143 downwards.
TGGTGGCTGGTGGAGCCGTGGTAAGGCCGGTGAAGATATCAATGCTGAAGGTGTGTGGAAACTTACTCGTGGTCGTAAAGAAGTGAAGATTGCCGTGATCGATACAGGTGTTGATTACACTCACAAAGATCTTGCCGCTAACATGTGGGTAAATGAGCTAGAGAAAAATGGCGTAGAAGGTGTTGATGACGATGGAAATGGATATGTTGATGATATCCATGGTTATGACTTTGCAAATAAAGACGGTGACCCAGCAGATGGTCATGGTCACGGAACGCATTGTGCAGGAAATATTGGTGCTCTTCATAATAGAAGCGGAATCCGCGGTGTTATGAATAACGTAAAACTTGTTGGTATTAAGTTTCTCTCTGACTCTGGTCGTGGTGAAACAGAAGACGCTATTCAATCAATTGATTACGCAATCAAAGTAGGCGTTAATCTTATGAGTAACAGCTGGGGAGGCGGAGAGTTTTCTCAGGCCCTAAAAGATTCAATTCAAGCAGCAAGTGATGCTGGGATTATTTTTGTTGCAGCAGCTGGAAACTCAAGAGCTGATAATGATAAAAAGGCCACATATCCTGCAAACTATGAAGTAGATAATGTTATTACTGTTGGTTCTCACGATGCGACTGGAAAGAAGTCAGGTTTTTCTAACTACGGAAAGAAAACTGTTCATATCTTTGCTCCAGGTTCAAACATCATGTCAACAGTTCCAGGTGATCGTTACCAATCAATGAGCGGGACTTCTATGGCCTGTCCAATTGCTGCTGGCGCCATTGGGCTTTTGATTGCAGAGAACCCAAACCTTACTCCACTAGAAATTCGTGAAAGAGTAATCGCCACTGCTTTGGATAATGGTGAGCTTGGTCAATACACACCGATTGGCAGAATGGATGCCGCTCGTCTGTTAAAGAACGAAGTTAACTAAATCATAAAAAATTAAAGAATGAATAAAGGCTCCGAAAGGGGCCTTTTTTTTTGAGTATCACGTACCTGCTTCCAGCTTCCTTACCAAACTCAACCTGGCACCTTTTGGTGATTAACTACAGGCCACACCGTTGACTGTTCCGGTTGCAGGGGAGCCAACACCACCACCATCAGGATCGTTACAAAGGATAGGGAATAGGCTCAAAGGAAAAAGCC
>JAFMBV010000152.1 GCA_017858255.1 Bacteriovoracaceae bacterium | reverse complement strand
TACTTAGAATATTCCGATATGCTAGAAAAAGATTGATAAAGTTGTCATTAGAAAATAAAATGCTTAAAACCCAGCTTGAATATTACAGAGCAATAGTTGAGTCCAATAACAATAGAAAACATTAGATGGTTAAAAAAAAGTCAAAGTTTAGACACATTTCAATAGGTAAGAAAAAATATTATTTCTACAAAATTGTTTGGTACGATATTTTAGCCGATGGGTCTCATGCTTCTGCAACTGAATTTGATAATATGAAACCAGCACTAATGACCACAATGGGTTATATATATAAAAAAAATAAAAAATGTGTTTGGTCATTTGCTAGTTATGATGATGAAACTTTTAGTGATAGAAATGTCTTTCCGATAGGATGTATTAAGGAACTTAAAAAGATTGAAATTTGATACCATTTCCTAAAAAAAAATATAATATTATTTATTGTGACCCAGCTTGGTACTTTAAAACATACTCTGATAAAGGTAATAAACGATCTGCTTTACAGCATTATAATTGCCTTAATATTAACGATATTTATAATTTACCTGTTGATACAATTTCTAATAATGATTGTATCTTACTTATATGGGTTATTGACCCAATGCTACCTGAAGCTATGGAAGTTATTAAAAGATGGGGTTTCAAATATAAAACAGTAGCTTTTACATGGGTTAAAGAAAATAAAAAATCAGATGGATATTTTACAGGTTTAGGATATTGGACAAGAGCAAATCCTGAGATGTGTTTATTAGCAACTAAAGGAAAACCAAAAAGACTCTCTAAAGCTGTAAAACAATTAATTATTAGTAAAAGACAAGAGCATAGTAAAAAACCTGATGAGATTAGAGATAGAATAATACAGCTATGTGGAGATTTACCTAGAATAGAATTGTTTGCTAGACAGAAAGTTAAGGGTTGGGATTATTGGGGAGATCAGGTATAAGAATCAAATATGAAATCCGACATAAATAAGGCAGAGAAAAAAAAACAATTAGGCAGACCACAAAAGTCTATTGATGAAAAAGTATTAGCAAATTTAAGTCAAATAGGATGCACACAAGAAGAAATAGGTAGTATTGTAGGAATATCTGCAAGAACATTACAAAGAAGATTTGCCGATTTATTAGAGGTTAATAAAAATAAAGGTAAAGCTAGTTTAAGAAAGAAAATGTATGAGAAAGCTATGAAAGGTAATGATAAACTTCTCGTGTGGCTGAGTAAAAATTACCTTAACATGGTTGATAAGGTACACACAACATCAACAACAGAGCCTTTACCATTAATCATAGAAGCTAAAGCTGAAGAAGTAAAAGATTTGAATGGCAAAGAAAAAAGGTAATGTATATGGACAAGTAGTTGTCTATGAGAAAACTTATAAAGGCACTTCTATTGGGAGACGACCCAACACTTCAACAATGAATAAGAACAAACGAAGAAGTTATAAAAAATACAGAGGACAGGGCAGATGAGTAAAAGGTCAATGTTTTATCCTAATGGAGAGTTTATTCCATACCAAATGCCACAGGATTATAGACCATCAACAGGTAGAGGTAGCTGTGGGAACTGTGGTTTATTTTCACAAAAGCATATGTTTTGTGGTGTTTATAGAACTAAAGGAGTTAGAGATACTTATGTTTGCAATAAATGGAGACCAAGAAGATTTAAAAGATAATGGAACAACCTGTCCACTATTTAGTATTATTACTTTTATCATTTGATGGTCAGATGATTAAAGAAGTCTTAGAGTTTGCTAGACCAATGACATTAATGGAATGTGGAGACTTTGCTGATGGACACAGAGAAGCTATTGCAACATTTAGCTGGGATGACCCAAGAGGTTCAGCTTGGTTTTTAAATGATGGTAGAGGAACTTGGCAAGGACATATTTGTATTCAAGACCCAAATAAAATGTGATATAGAAATATCACTATGGCAAAATATAAAGGTAGAACTGTAAAATTAAATAAACCCTCTCGTGGAGATGTAAAAAAATTCAAAGTATTTGTAAGAGATAATAAGTCAGGTAGAGTCAAAAAGATTAATTTTGGTTCAAAGACAATGAGTATAAAAAAGAATATACCAGCTAGGCAGAGAAGTTTCTTTGCGAGATTCCGACCCATCTTGGCTAATGTAAAAGGACAGAAAAGTTTATCTCCTGTATATTGGGCTATGAGAAGCTGGAGAAAAGGATTTAAGATATGAAATTAAGTGAGAACACATCTGTTGCTATGCCAATTAAAAATATGTTGGCTATTATAGGTGGGGTTATAATTGGTGTACTAGCTTGGTCAGATTTAACTGCTAGGCTTACCTCACTCGAAACGAGTCGTGAGTTAATGAACGCAGATTTGTTAAAAGCATCTGAACAAACAACAGTAGATAAAGAACAGTTTTTATTATTAGAAGATTTATACGAAACAATAGAAAAGCACCAAGAGTTGTTAGATAAAAACATACACAATCAGGTAATGCTTACTCATATCGAAAAACAATTAGAAAAAGCATTAAACGATATTGAGGAATTAAAAGATTCAAATAGAGAGATGAAATATACTAATGGGAGTTCTCACTAATGATTGAAACAGTTGTAGCTTTATTAATGATAGTAAATAATGAGATTAAAGAACATAGAATACAAATAGACCCTAAAACAAATAAATACTCTATGAAAATGTGTTTAAAAGGTAAGAGATATGCTGAGAGAACTGAAACAGGTTCTAACATAGAACATCAATGTATTAAATCAAAAGCAGAAGTAGAGTTAAATATTGATGGAAGTAAAACAATAAAAAAATTAATTTTAGAATAATATGATTGACGAAGACAGGACATACGAGAACGAAGTGAGATTTAACAATGATAGATTGGTTGGTAGAAAAAATAGGCAAGATAGCAAGGTCAATATTTCATTGGTCTTGGAGAGTACAAATGCACAAAAGGATGAAAAAGAAAAAATAGATGAAATGGATTCTACTGTATCAAATATGTTCACTAGCCAATAGTTTCTGCTATCCACCACTTACAGATAGAGAAGCTTTAAGTTATTCAGAGTGTGTTTCAAAAGGTGCTGAAAAAACAATAGAGTTAGTTAGTAAAGCACCTAAAGAATTTGACGAACAAAAATATATAGTTAAATATTGGTGTCTAAGTGAAGATTACATTAACAAAACCCCAGCATCTTATAAGTCAATCAAGTAAGAGATTTAGAGTATTAATATCAGGTAGAAGATTTGGTAAAACATATCTTGCTATAACTGAGATGATGAAATACGCATCAAAACCTAATCAAAAGATATGGTATGTAGCACCAACACTAAAGATGGCAAAAGACATTTGCTGGAGTCAATTAAAAGAAGTTCTTAATCAATTTAATTGGATAGAAGATATAAACGAAACTACACTTACAATAACTATAAGAAAAACAAATAGTACAATATCATTAAAGTCTGCTGATTTACCTGACACACTTAGAGGTACAGGTTTAAACTTTCTTATATTAGATGAGTTTGCAGATATAGATAAGAGAGCATGGTTTGAAGTATTAAGAGCATCAGTATCAGATACACTTGGTCATGTTATGATGTGTGGTACTCCAAAAGGTTATGGTAATTGGAGTTATGAGATGTACTTAAAAGGTAAGCAAGACCCTGAGTGGGATAGCTTTCAATTTACTACTTTACAAGGTGGTATGGTATCTGAGAAAGAACTTAATCAAGCTAGACAAGACTTAGACCAAAGAACATTTAGACAAGAGTTTGAGGGTACTTTCGAGAATTATGCTGGAGCAATATATTATAATTTTCATCCTGTTGATTCTGTTATTGAAAAACATATAGATTATGCAAAGCCTTTACATATTGGCATGGACTTCAATGTTAATCCGATGTCATGTTGCGTAGCACAAATAGAAAAAGATAAGATATACATAGTTGATGAGATAGTCATTTATTCAAGTAATACTGATGAAATGGTACAGGAAATAAGAGATAGATATGGAACTAAGATGCACATAACTATTTACCCTGACCCAGCTTCAAGACAAAGAAAAACAAGTGCTGGTGGGAGAACTGATTTATCAATATTACAGAATGGTGGCTTCCATGTTAAAGTAAAAAATAGACATCCAGCAGTAAGAGATAGAATCAATGCTGTAAATTCTAAACTCAAAGATACTAATGGAAATCGTCATATTTTTGTTTCCAAATCTTGCAAAACATTGATAAAAGGATTACAAAGACAAACATACAAGGAAGATACAAATATTCCTAACAAAGAGGATGGATTTGACCATATGAATGATGCTTTGGGTTATATGATTGATTACATAAAACCTTTAGTAGTTCAGATGCCAAGTTCAAGACCTACTAGATGGACAATGAAATAGATTATGGCATATTCACGAGACGAAGCATTTGAGACCCACAAAGACTACAAAGAAAATGTTAATCAATGGGAATATTACATAAGATCATTTAATGGTGGTTATGATTATACATTGGGTCAATACCTTAACAGATATAATTTAGAATTAGACAACGAGTACAATCAAAGACTTGGTAATACTCCATGTGATAACCATTGTAAAAACATTATACAAATCTATTCATCATTTTTATTTAGAGTTAAAGCATCAAGAGATTTTGGTGCTATGGCTGATGAGCCTAGTTTAGAATTATTCTTAAAAGACTCTGACTTAGATGGAAACCATTTTGACTCTGTAATGAAACAGGCTCAAAACTATGCTTCTATTTATGGACATTGTTTTTTAGTTTTAGATAAACCAAAAGTCACAACAAATACAAGAGCAGAAGAACTAGACCAAGACATAAGACCATATATGTCAATACTAACACCTGAGAATGTTTTAGATTGGAATTTCAAAAGAGAAATAAATGGAAAATACACATTAGATTATCTGAAAGTAAGAGAGGAAGTAGATAAGGATGGTGGCACTTACTTTAGATTATGGTATCTTGATCGGATTGAAACTGTCTATGCAAAAACAGACAGAGACGAGCCGACAATAATAGATACTGCCGATAATCTGATTGGCAAGATACCAGCAGTTATCTTATACAATTCCAAATCGCACAAAAAGGGAATTGGTCAATCAGACCTTACTGACATAGCTGATTTACAAAAAGCTATCTACAATGAGTTGTCAGAAGTAGAACAACTTATTAGATTAACAAATCATCCTAGTTTAGTTAAGACTCCATCGGTTAATGCGTCTGCTGGTGCTGGTGCTGTAATAGAAATGCCTGAAGAATTAGAGCCTAATTTAAAACCATATCTACTTCAACCATCAGGGCAAAATTTACAGGCAATAATGGATTCTATAAATGGCAAAGTAAATGCTATTAATAGAATAGCACATACAGGAGCAGTAAGAACAACTAAACAAGCAGTATCTTCAGGAATAGCTTTACAAACAGAATTTGAATTACTTAATGCAAGACTATCAGAAAAAGCAGACAATCTACAAATAGCAGAAGAACAAATATTTAGATTATATGCACTATTTCAAAATGCTACATTTGATGGAGAAATAAATTATCCTGATTCATTTAACATAAGAGATTATGCTACTGATCTTATTTACTATCAACAAGCTAAGTCTATTGGTATTGGCTCTCCTACATTTATGAAAGAAGTAGATAAAGAGATTGCAAGAGCAGTAGTAGATGATAACGAAAAACTTAATGAGATATTTGATGAAATAGACTCAGCTTCAGAAGTTGGTCAATTTACACAAGACGAAGTTCAACAAGAAACAGTAGAAGAAGAAGAAGTTTAATGAATGTCAGATATAGTAAAAGACTTAACAGAATACAGAATCAGAGGTATTGAAAAAGCCGAAGTTGAATTTTACGAATCACTTACAAGAACACTAGATAAAATAGAAGATGAGATAGTAGCATTAGCTGATACTAATTTACCAAGACAGGCTGGTAAGCTTATTGAACTACAAAGTGCAGTAGCAATAAGACCAAAGATAAAAGCAATACTTGATAAAGAATATTTACCATTTGCAGATAGAGTTGTTAG
>JAFMBV010000151.1 GCA_017858255.1 Bacteriovoracaceae bacterium | reverse complement strand
GCACCAAAAAATCTTTTAGGTCTATGGAGAGCATTAGAATCAACACCACCAGAAAGAATCTTTCCAGATGGTGGAACAACAGTGTTGTAGGCACGAGCTAAACGAGTAATCGAATCGAGAAGAATAACAACATCTTTTCCAGCTTCCGTAAGTCGCTTTGCTTTTTCAAGAACCATTTCGGCCACTTGAACGTGGCGATTTGCTGGCTCATCAAAAGTAGATGATACAACCTCTGCCTCAACGTTTCTCTTCATGTCTGTTACTTCTTCAGGTCTTTCGTCAATGAGAAGTACGATAAGAACAGATTCTGGGTGGTTTGCCGTTATAGAGTTTGCAATATCCTGGAGTAGTACTGTTTTACCAGCTTTTGGTGGCGCCACAATTAAACAACGCTGGCCGAAACCTTGAGGTACGTAGAGATCAATAATTCTAGTGCTGTAATTGGTTGGTTTGGCCTCTAGATTAATTTTACGATCAGGATAAAGAGGTGTGAGGTTATCAAATAAAACAGTTTTCTTATGTTTTTCGGGAGTCTGATCATTAATTGTGCTTACTTTTAAAAGCGCAAAGTATCTCTCACCATCTTTAGGAGGACGAATCTCGCCCTCAATAGAGTCACCTTTTTTAAGACCAAATCTACGTATCTGACTAGGGCTTACGTAAATATCATCAGCACCTGGTAAATAATTGTATCCAGGTGACCTGAGGAAGCCAAAACCATCTGGAAGAATTTCTAGAACTCCGCCACCAAAAATTTGTCCGTCATTATTGGCCTTCGCCTTTAAAACAGCAAAAATAACTTCGTGCTTTTTCATTGCACCTGAATTTTCAATCTTTAGCTCATTGGCCAAGTCATTGAGCTTCTTAATTTCCATTCCTCTTAAATCATTGAGATGCATTAGATCCTACTCCTGTAGCGTATAGTATTTATTAGTGATTTTTTTTGTGAATTGATAAGTGTAAAAATTCCTCTTGAAGAATTCTTCTCTAAGACTCTTTCCTAGAAAATATCTTCTTATGTTTATTGCTCCCTAAGGCAGGCCGAGCAAATGCAGTTAAAAGTTGCGATTGGTTTTAGGTCTTTCGAATTAGAATGGTTTAATATTATCCTAGAAGGGTTTGATGTCAAGATTAGAGGAATTTTTTCAGTTGTCAGACAAAAGACAATACGAGAAGTTTTGACCCTAAAAAAGGAATACAGTTGATTGATTACTTAGAAATTAGTGGAAAAAGCCTACTTGGAATTGATTATGGTGAAAAAGTCATAGGCTTGGCCCTTTATAAGGTTGGTATAGAGCCCTTCCCTATGCCATACGACCGAATTATCGTAAGTAAGGTTGGGGATACCATCGAAGAGTTGATGAAAGTTATAAATGAAGAAATGATTGACCGTGTCATACTAGGACTTCCCTTTTTAACCGACGGTAAAGAATCAACGATGACGCACAAGATCAGATCATATGGTGAAAAGCTGGCAGAACGAATATCTCCAATTCCTTTAAATTTCCAAGATGAAACGCTAAGCTCCTATGAAGCAGAAGAGCGAATGAAAAATGACCCACGCTACAATTTTAGAGTGGACCTACAAAAGATTGATGCTCTAGCTGCATCGATTATAATTGAACAGTTCCTACAGGAACAAGTTATTAAGAAAGACTAAAAAGTAACGGATCCTTAAATGAAAAAGTATTGGTGGATATTTATTTTTGCTGCTCCCATGATGGCCTTTAGTATGGCCGCACTAATGGTTTATTACATGATGGCCATTTGGAGTTATTCAGGACAATCAATCGTATTTGAAATTAAGCCTGGTGAAGGTTTTTCTAAAATAAATGGTCGCCTTCATAAAGAAGGCCTCATTAGTAATCCTAAAATATTTCACCGTTATGCCCAAATGAATGGCTTAATGACCAAATTTAAAGCTGGTCGCTTTGAAATTAAATCTGAATCAACAATGCTCGATATATTTAACACTTTGATAAAAGGTCAAAGCCTGACAGAGTCTGTAACGATCCCAGAGGGAAAAAACCTTTTTGAAATTGCAGAAATATTAAAGAAAGACGATATCATTAAAGATGTTGACGAATTTGTTCGCCTATCAAAGTCATCAGAATTCGCGAAGCAACTTGGTATCCCAGGAGAAAGAGTTGAAGGATACCTCTATCCCGACACATACAACTTTACTCCAAAATCAGAAGCGAAAGATGTCATAAAAAGCATGGTCGATGTCTTCAACAAAAAAACCTCATCTTTAAAATTTTCAGAAGCTCCTCTAGGCTTAACAAGACATCAAGTGATTATCCTCGCAAGTGTTGTTGAGAAAGAAACAGGTGCTGCATTTGAAAGACCTATGATTGCTGGAGTATTTTTAAATCGCATAAAGAAGCGAATGAGACTTCAAAGTGACCCGACGACTATCTACGGTATTTATGAGAGCTTTAATGGAAACTTAAGAAAAGCTGACCTACTACAAAAGACCCCATACAATACCTATAAAATCCCTGCTCTGCCGAAAGGACCGATTTCCAATCCAGGTATTAAATCAATTCAGGCAGTATTATCTCCAGAGAAACACTCCTTTCTTTACTTTGTCTCACAAAATGATGGAACTCATGTTTTTTCAAAAAGTTATAAAGAGCATAAGGAAGCAGTAGAAAGATTTCAAAAAAACTGGCGAGCTCGAAAAGGTAAAAGCTGGCGAGACCTAAAAAAGAAGTCAAAGGCAAACAAATGAATTATCTCTGTATCACATTCTTTCTTTTTATAAGTTTCCTAGGCCCTATAAATGCCTACAACCTAGTTGGCGAACAACTGCCAAACCTTGTCCTCTCTGGTGACGATGGCGGCAGACTTGATGGAAGTGCCTGGAGCCTTAAAGAATCTGTTGCTCTAAATAAAGTTACAGTGATTTTTTATGTAGACCCGGATGTAAAAGACAAAAATGAAGAAATATCCCAACGATTAAGTGAAAGAGACTTTTCCAGTGATAAAGTTCAATATATCGGCATGATCAATATGGATGCAACATGGCTTCCTAATTTCGCTATTGCCGCTGCACTAAAGAAAAAGCAAAAGAAGTACCCCACAACTCTCTACCTAAAAGACCTCACGAAAAAAGCCGTTAGCAATTGGAAAGTTGCTGATGACGAAAATGATATTCTTATTCTTAATAAGTTGGGAAAGGTTGTTTACGCTAAGTTTGGTTTGGTTAGCAAAGAAGAGGGCGATAAGGTTCTCGCCCTCATTGAAAAAATTAAAGAGGATTAATAATCAAGTCCTGTTTTTCTAATATGAACCTTAGGCTTTGCCTCAGTATTCAGAACTCTAGAGTCTAAAACTTCGGCAAAGAAAACCTCGTGGTCACCAGGTTCCGCTTTAGAAAGAAAGCGACACTCAAGGGCCGACTTCGCTGCCTTAATAATCAAGCCACCAGACTCCCCAATAATATGGTCAATGTCATTAAAAGGTGAGTTGCTTGGGTCATACCCTGACCAAAAATGGCGCATATACTGAGTATCATGTTCACCTACAATATTTATGGCAAATGGCTTTCCACTAGCGATAGCTTCATAACCCGGACGATCCTTTTTAATCGTAAAGGCAACAACTAGTGGGCTAAAAGAGACTTGTTGTACCCATGAGGCCAAATATCCGTCTTTTTGTTCCCCATCTTGAACAGATACAATAAATAATCCAGAAGGTATTTGGCCGACGCCAATTGCTTTGTCATCACTCATTTTTTCTTTTCCTTTTTCTTTTTCTTTTTAGGTTTCACTCTATTTTGTTCTTTCTTATTAGCTATTTTTTTTTCTACTGGCTCAGCTATCACTTTAGGAGCATCTGTTTTCATTGGTTCAGACATCTCTTTAGGAGAGCTTGTTTTCATTAGCTCATTTACTTGTCTCTTCATTAGATTCTTTCTAGCGGCCTGCCTAACAATCAACTCTTTATCATTTACCAAGGACTCTAGTGTGCTTTCATCAATGTAATCGCAACTGGCGACCTCATACCGAATAAGGGAGTTAGGATGACTGAAGTAGAGTGGTAAAAGTTGACTGCCCCACTTCTCAGACCTAATGGCCTCAATAATAGCGGCAACATTTTCCTCTTCTAAGAAACCCATAACCTCAGCGAGGGAGTGTGAGTTTCTGATCTTCGAAAGAATGGATAACTCTGTTTGTTGAGCTTCTAGAGGTTCTTTTGCCATAAAACAGCCTAAGAATTGGTCTGAAAGATGTCAACATAAAGAAGTTTCAATAACTTAGACGGAAAACAATCTTTAAGTTTTTAATTATCAAAGCCGAAAAGGACAGATGCCCTTAGTGGAGCATTTTAAGCCTCTTAAATAAAAGGAGGGCCCTCTAAGCTAGGCATATTTTTTTTACTTGTGCGCCGTAACACTGCGCTCTTAAAATATAGTGTAGCGTGGGACAAGCAAAATGGGTTGACCCTAGCGCTTTAGCCAATAATAAGGTCAGCTCCAAGGAGGATGTCATGAACAAGGCACAGCTTGATGAATTAAAAACACAGCTTATTAAAATGAAAGAATCTATTCTTAATGGTGGGTATCTTACACAAACGGAGGACTTACATATCAGCTCCGAAGATTTGCCAGATGAAGCAGATTTAGCAACGAGTGTGATTAATCAACAAATCACTTTCAATATGAGACAAAGAGAAATTCTTAAATTAAGGGCGATTGATCAAGCCCTAAATAGAATTCAAAACGGTAGTTACTGTGAATGTGAAGAATGTGGAGATAATATTGGTTTTAAAAGATTAAAAAACCAACCATTTACTAATCTTTGTATTACCCATGCTGAAGAAGCTGAAAGAGAACAAAATCGTTTTCTTAAGCACGGCTAAATTTTATAAAAATTTATGAGATAAAAAAAGGCTGGTTCTAACCAGCCTTTTTTATTTGATTGCTTTGTATTGAGAGAGCCGGTCCGCTTTCTTTAAGACTTGCGATAAATCCGCCTTTAGGCCATTCCATTGGGAGATTGACCGCTCGATTTTCATTTTCTCGATTTCTTGACCATTTAAAGGCCTGGCATCCGCTAGTAAAACAGCAACTGGGAAAAATGAAAGAATACTAAATAGTAAGATTCCCTTGATGGCCTTTGTCGTTTTGATAGTCGTCCTGTTTGTCATAAATCCTCCGCCTTCTGCATTGGTCTTCCGTGATGGTCTATTCCTTAATCCTTGAACACTCTGGTCATCATCCTAACGACCGGTACCGTCTTCCTGACTGCACCTGACTATTATAAAGCAAGCTCTGTGCCAAAACGAAAAGTGGATTTTCAGTATGTTAAGTGGTTCCAACTCGTCCCTGAAATTGATCTCGATCAAGACCCTAGGGGTCAACTTGTCTTATGAGGCCAGATAATATGACACCTTTAAGTTCTTTGATTTCTCTAATAAGCTATTAAAGATATGAAATCGCTCTCTCATTACCTACTTTCCCCCCTAGGCCACTCCCTCCACATAAAAGAGTTTAGAGGTGATAAAGCTGGTCACCCTATCCTCTTTATTCATGGGGCGATTGAAAGTGGCTCTATCTTTTACTCTAAGAATAATAAGGGACTAGCACCATACCTTTGCCAGCAAGGCTTCCATTGCTTCGTGATAGACCTTAGGGCCAGAGGACAATCAACACCTCCTCTAGACGAGGCAAAAGACTTTAATCAATACGACCTACTAGATCATGACCTTCCCCTAGTCCTCAATTTTATTTTTAACAAGACTAGTTCTAAAAAGTTTTCCTTTATAGGCCATTCGTGGGGAGGTGTGTTGGCGAATAGCTTTCTTCTTAAAAGCCCACAGTGGCTAGAGAGCTGTATTGGAAATGTTCACGTCTCTACCAAGAGGAGGGTTGGTATTATCAACCTTCACCGCTTCTTCTATATTGATTTAATGTGGCTATTCTTTGGAAGTCTGATTAGTGCCATGAAAGGTCACTTGCCTCCAAATTATTATGGGCCAGAAGGAGAATCAAAGGGAACCCTTAAAGACAGTCAAAAATGGGTTTACTCAAAAAAATGGAACGATTCTGTAAATGATCTCG
>JAFMBV010000042.1 GCA_017858255.1 Bacteriovoracaceae bacterium | reverse complement strand
AACCACCTTTTTCCCATAGTGTGTACCACTTACTTTCCACGTCTTTTGAGGAATATGTCTTTGCTAATTCATTTTCTGAACTCATGAGGAACCTTACTTATTTAAAAACTTAATTATTTCTTCGGTATTACTTAGTTCAATCGTTTCCTGCTCTTTTGATGCAAGGTTTTTTATAATCACACATTTGTCGTTTTTTTCCTGATCTCCATAGAGGAGGACAAAGTTTGCACCGGACTTTTCAGCTTGTGAAAAAACCTTTTTAAACTTAAGCGTTTCTAAACTAAAAACAGTTTTCTTACCAGCACTTCTAAGCGCAGATGCTACTTGAGTTAGGTCTCGATAACCCTCTGGCACTTGATAAGAAATGAAAATGTCATTAATCGCTTTACTACAGTCTGGCATGAGGTTGTGAGACTGTAGAAAGTCTTGCAAAGTAACATCTCCTAGTCCAAAGCCAACGCCGGCCAATGCAGGTTCATTAAAAATTTGAAGGAGATTTGCATAGGCACCACCTCCACTAATGGCCCTTCTGTTATCAGGATGTTTATCAAAAACTTCAAAGACAATCCCAGTGTAATAATCTAGGCCTCTTACAATAGTGGGGTCATAATTGAGGTATTTAATAATGTTTTGGCCTTCTATGACTTGATAAAAGTCTTTGAAGTTTTCAGCAGCTTCTCCAAGATTGAGTTCTTGAAGGAATTTAAATAAATCTTCGAAACTAGAAAGTTCTAAATACCGTTTAAAACCCTTTTGTGATTCTTCTTCGAGACCAATCTCTTTTAGCTCTTTTAAAAGAACCTCGTCAGGGATTTTTTTAGATTTATCGACTAACTTATAGAGCTTGTAGATTGTTTCTTTATCAGGAGTAAGGCTTGAGAAAATACTGTCTACAATAGTTCTGTCATTAATTAAAACTTCGAAATGACTTTCATTAGCACCGAAGTTTTCTAAGAAGGATATGAGAAGCTGAATAATCTCAACTTCACCTGTTCTTCCGGGAGCTCCGAAAATGTCACAATTAAATTGCCAATGCTCTCTTAAGCGACCTCTTTGAGGTTTCTCATATCGAAAAAGATTTGGGATTGAATACCAACGAATGGGCTTGGGGATTTCTCTGTGAACTCTCGAAACCATTCTTGCCAGGGTCGGTGTCATTTCAGGCCTAATGGCCACGAACCTCTTGCCTCGATCCACGAAAGAATATATTTGGTCGTTTATAAGTTCTTCACCAGACTTTGCTTTATAAAGTTCCACCTCTTCTAAAAGAGGGCCATCATAATGCTCAAATCCAAAAAGTTGAGCAGATTGGTGCATCTTCTCAAATAGATAATCCTGCGCTCTTTTATCAGGAGGTAAAAAGTCACGGGTTCCTTTATACGGCTTTTTACTTAATGCCATTACTTCTGCCTTATTTTAGGGAGTTACTATCTATTCTTAGATGGCACATTAGCAAAAAAGACCTCTTTGGTAAAAAGCAATAAGCGCTTGCGCGGCGCATGGTAAGTAAAGAATTTATTGCCCTAATGACCGTAATATCATTAGTTTAGGTATAATTTTGATATGAGCATAGAAATAGAGAAAGATAATGAAGGAAATTCTTACGTTCCAGTACCAGTAGGGAAGTTTGAGTCCAATGTTGAGCTCATTAGTCCAATCTATTTAAAAATTGATAGCAAGTTCATAAAGCTTAAAAATATTGGTGATGTACTAGAGCCTGAAAAACTAGATTTCTTTGTTCAGAAGAGTCTCAAAAATATTTACATAGAGTTAGATTCTTTAGAAACCTTTATGAAATGGCTTGCGGAGAAAAAAGAAGAAGTCATCAATGAGATGGTCGCAGACGTTGGTGAAGAGCATCGTGAGCTTGTAGAAAAAAGAGAAGAGATTCGAGAAAAAGTCTATGACACCTTTACTGATATGGAGATGGATAGTGGTGTTGCAGAAATTCTTCAATCACAAGTTAAAGAGTTCATAACAGAAATTAAAGAAATAGATATTTCAAAGGCCGTCTTGGCCAAAATGTTAAAACATAACTCTTCTGTTGCAGATCACTCTTTAAATACGGCCAATATCGCGGTCTATATGGCAATGGTGTTAGGGCATGGGAATTATCAGGTTCTTGAAGATATCTATATGGGTTCTTTGTTTCATGATTATGCCAAAATGAAGATTCCTCAAGATGTCTTGGAAAATAAAGGCAATATGAAATATAACCAAGCTATTCAAGATCATCCTCGAAAGGGCGGCTTGGCAATCAAAAAGATTGATAATATTAGAGAACCAGTTGTAAAAATTGTTGATCAACATCATGAGCAATTTAATGGTAACGGTTTTCCTGAGGGTCTAAAGGGAGACGCTATTTTTGGACCGGCCATGATTGTTTCTATGGCGAATATTTTTGATAACACCGTTATGGAAAACAAAAATAAGCCCAAGAAAGAAAAATATAGAATGGCCATCAAAGTACTCGAATATGACAAAGGCAAGCAATTCGATCCGGAGATGGTAGAAAAAGTAATTGTTGCCCTGAAATTAGCCTATGGGGAATATTACATTCCCCCGTCAAACTAACTAATCTAGTGTCCAATCATTTACAGGTTTTGGTAGGTTCACAGGAGCTTTGTAGTTCGGATTAGCGCTAGGATTCTTTAGGTTTCTAAGGCTCTCTTCTGTTAGAGATTCATCATTCTGAGGAAGCCACTCATCGTTTTTGCTCACCTGCCAATCACTAGTCGGAGTAGGTATGTTTGCCTTCTGATGTTTTTCAATTACTTGGTCTAGAAGCGTAAGAGTATTGTCAGCCTCTGAAGTATCATTATTAAGATTTTCTTTAAGAGTGAAAAAGGACAGCTGCTCAGGCTTTTGAGGAAGTTCCATATCTTTAAAACGATAAAAGAGTTTATATTGTGAGATTAAGTTTTTTAGCAATATGAATTGGTACTTTACGAGCCTTAAGGATATTTGCTGTGGGTTTTCCCTTGTAAAGAGGTAGGCCCAAGGTCGAATAAGGTCAACTCTTCTTTTTACTGCCTTAAAACGAATTGTTCTGCCTTTTTGTTGTTTCTCTAACAGATAAGAGCGGTAGTCTGTTGTTAACACTAGATTGGCGATATCTGACTTTATGGCCATTAATAGCCACTTTGAGAATGGGCTAAGGTCTTTTGTACTTGCGTTTGTTTTAAATTTATCAAGGTCAAAACTTTTTGGAATTTTAACAAAAGGAGATGACTTTAATACCCACTTATATACGGTTGATTTAGCGAGAAAAAAACGATCATTTTCTTCTAGAGAGGTCATAAGAGAGTCAAGCTCTGTTAATTGATCACTAAGTTGATTTTTTTCTTCTTGAGTGAGGTAATCCATATTAAAGGATTCTACTAAGGCCTGTATTTCATAAGGAGACTGTCTTTTTACTGTCCATTGACTTGCGTATGTCGTTAAAGAGAATAGTAAAACAATTATAGTAAGTTTCATTAACCATCCTTGGCCTATGGGATTATTTTTTTCTTAATCTTATCAAATTCCGTTAAGTTGTTTTTTCCTGCGAGAATAAAATATTTATCCTGATAGGGGAGAAGAAGTTTTTTATCCATGAGAAATAAATTAGTCGCAAAATTGATTTCAGAGACTCTCGTTCCTTTTTTAGTACTTGGATCCACTTTAAAAGCATCATAAGTTAATTTTCCAATGCTATTTCGAAAAGTTTTAATAAAGTATATATCGGTGTTATTCAATCCACATACAATTTGCCCAATATCATTTTCTTGTGATTGATAAATGATAGGGGAATCTTTGAAGTTTAAATTTTCCGTAGTAAGGGAACGGATTCGAGAACCCTTTGTAAGTGGGTCAAGACCGAACTCCCCCCAATATATACTGTCACCATTTAGGCAAAGCTCTAGCTTGGATGAGTAATTGTCTGCTTTATAGAGAAGATCAATTTTTCGAGAATTTATTTTAAAGCGTAGAATTCCAGGAATTCCTTCTTTATTAATATCTGTATAAATGACGGTGTCAGTGTCGGCCATGATGACTTGGGGCTGAAAGTATATATTCTTAACATTGGCCAGCTTGATCTGATGCTTTAGTGTCTCACTTATGGGGCTTTGAACTGTTAAAACTTTAGTAAAGGAATCATAGTATGAAATCCATTGGTCTTGGTCATGAATTCCTGTTACTTGCCCTTCTCCGACCTTCTTGATTTTACTTGTTCCGTAGTCAATAAGATAAAGGGACTTATTGTTTCGTGGAGCCAAGTAAGTATGATAATTTTCATTGGCTTCGACGAAGGCATATTTCTTACTTTGAGTTACAAGTATATTGTAATCTGTTTGTGGTGAGAGCTTAAGGATCTCTGTAACGTTATAATTAGTTGAAAACTGAAGACTACCGTTATTCCGTTGATAGTAAGTGTACTTTCCATCTGAGCTTATAAAACGAATGTTTTTAATATCTTGCTTGGTCGTAAGCTCTGGAAGCGCAATTGGATCGGCTTTGACAAATAAAATATTAAAAATGATAAAAATTATCCTACTTAATACCATAGAGGTTCCATTGATTAAGGGGATGTTTTTCTTTGTATTTCATAACTGCTGTAAATATCCAGTTCCAAGGAATTAGTCTTGGACTATGAAGGTCATCGATAGAAGTTCTCGTTACCAAAACTTTATTGTCATCCTCTTTTACTACTCCGTCGAGAATAAAGGGGAGGGGCGTACATTTTCCAAAAGTATGGCGTTGAAATACATGAGGTAGGATATCTTCTCCGCAGCCAATTCCATGAATGATAGAATTTTCATTTTGTCTTAAGTAAACTTCTAGCTCCGTTAGATTTCGTAGCTTTTTTGATCTGAGTTTGTAGGCTTCTTCGAGCATCATTAAGCCACTCTTCTTTTGATCTCGCCAATTATTTGGAACATAGTCAAAAGAGGTCGTTCCTTGAAACTTTAGACCCTCTACCTTTTTTTCGTCTACGTAGATTGTTTTTGGGCAATAAGTATTACTGCAAGTTTTTTCATCAAAAACAATATGACAACCATTCTTATATTCCAATAGGGCTGGATTGAAGCGGCTCTTACTGACGACATTACATGATTGAGAAGTTGAAATACTATTTATTCTTTTTAGAATTTTCGTGACTACTTTATCTTCTGAAATCGGAGATTTTTGTAACGAGCCAGGGATGTAATCAAGACACTTCTCTTTTCTATCAATCTTGTCGTTATAGCAAACCTTGAGCGGCCAACCTCGGGTATTCTTTGCTTCCACTGTCAGGTTGAGTAGTGAAAGATTGGCTTCAGCTTGGCAACTTTCTGAATTCGAGATTATTTCTCGATCTAAGTAGTGAGAAAGAATGCGGTGGATATTGGTTACTGCTCCGTTATCTACCTGACCTGGGCAATCATGGTAAGGCACTTTGATTCTACTTTTGTTTAAGGCCTTTGATATGAGTGAACAGTTTGGCCGCGGAAAAAGGCTTGAATATCCATCGGCAGATTTATCAATACAAATAGAAGGAGAATCTTTCATCCTACTGACACAGGTATTGATTTGTAATTGAGTAAGGTCCTTGTCTGTTCCTTTCTTAAAAAGATTAAGGCATTTATATTTTATATAGTTTTTTGAAAGCTCTCCATTAAAGATTTTGGTCCAAGCATCATTGGCCAAGTAGGGCGCACAAAAATTCGTTTGATCTTCAACACCATTACATAAGTTCTTAAGATAAGACCTTTGGAAAAATGGGATTTGTTCTTTGAAATAACTACCTGTGGTAATTAAACTATTTAGTTTAACTATATTTCTTATGTCAGATTTATTGGATTTCGCTTTAATTGTCTGAGCCCTGTCCGCTAATTGAATACTTTGAGGGATTTTACACAAATAGGGTAGGTAGTCGTTTTTCTTCCAGTCTTCTAATATGAGCTTACAATCATCTTTGTTTTTAGGGATTTGATAATTTAAAGATAGAATAGTTTTTTTTAAGTTGGCCCTATTGAAAATTCCAGATATTTGCGCAAAGTTTTGACACTTATATTTATAAATCTGGTTAATGTAGTCATCATACTTAATAAGACTTTTGACACCATTATCTTCGACAATAAGGTTGTTAATCGTTCCTAGGGCAGACTTGAGTAATTGATTCTCAAGTAAAGCGTATAGGTGGCACTGATTTAGGTTGATCATTTCTAAGTACTTCTTTTCGCTATGGAGAAAGATGCTTCTTAAGAAAAGGTTTCCTATTTTTAATCTTTTTACTTGTTCTACTGTTGGGTTAAGTAGGAACTTGTTTGTTGTCTCTAAGCTTTGATACTCTTTTTTAAGTTTCTCACGAGTATCTTGAACAATTGTTTTGAGACCTTCAATTACACCGGGGGGAGTCTTTGATTGTTGGGCAAAAGTACCCCCCTCACTAAAAAGGAGGAGGGTTAAAATTAAAGTTTTACATGTTGAAGTAAAATTCACTCATTACCCTATTTAATCCTCAACTGATTGAGCAAGGATGGATGCCACATCGTCTATGGCAATATTCTCAGTACTTTCAACTTGGGCCTTAGAGCTATTGAAGTTGATGAGACAAAAAGAGCAGCTTGTTGCTAACTTTGGCGCTTTAGTTTCACCAATATCTTCCAGTCTTTTAGTTGCAAGGTGAACACCCTCGTCTATTTCATACCACATGTTTCCGCCGCCCATTCCACAGCAAAGGGCCTTGTCTTTAGAGTCTTCCATCTCTTTAAGCTTAACCCCTGGAATTGCGTTTAGAATATCTCGTGGGGCATCGTATTCACCATGATGTCTTCCGAGGTAGCAGGGGTCGTGAAAGGTAAGCTCTTGATCGATATTCTTCGTTGGTTTGAGCTTTCCAGCTCTTAATAGCTCTGCCAATAGTTCTGTGTGGTGAACTGTCTCAAACTGACCATCTTCAAATTTGGCATATTCTTTTCCAATGGTATGAAGACAGTGAGGGCAATGAGTAACAACTTTATCGAATTTATATTGATTCATGTTGGCAATGTTTTCGATAGCAATTTCAAAGAAAGTGTATTCGTCTCCAAATCTTCTTATTGGATCACCATTACACTTTTCAGTTTTACCCATGACCGCAAAATCTACTCCCGCTTTTTTAAGAAGCATGACAGTGTCTTTAACAACTTTCTGATTTGCGGAATCATAGGAGCCTGCACAACCAACATAATACAAATAGTCGACTTTCTTTTGTGGTTCAATAACTGGAATATCTAGTCCATCTGCCCATTTGAAACGATCATCTTGAGCAATTCCCCACGGGTTACCATTGATTCTAACTTTGTTGGCAGCATCAGCAGCGGCAGGAGGAATTTCTCCAAGTGTTAATGTTTTGTAACGCTTGGCCTCCATGATGATATTTACATGTTCAATATTGGCCGGGCACTCTTCCATACAGGCACCACAAGTTGTACAAGCATCGAGCTCAGTTGCTCCAAAGATGGGATTTTCTCCCCAGAGGTCTGCATCCACTTCGCCTTTGCCAATCGTTCCCATCGCCAAATCTCGAGCCTTTGTGATGATTTTCTTGGGATCAAGTGGCTTGCCTGCTTTGTTGGCAGGGCATACTTGAGTACAGCGACCACACTCAACGCATGTAAGGAGATCGAATTTATTTTTCATTGTTAACTCTGAAAACTTACCCAAACCAAAGGTTTCAGCATTTTCATCTTCAAAGTTCATTGGGTTTAAAACAGCCCCTCTTCTAACTGGTGTTAGTAGTGCTGCAAAGGGGAGAAGAACAATATGAGAAAACTTACTCCATCCTAAGGCCGCAACAAATACCATAGTGTTTACCATGTGGATAAACCATAGAGCTTGATATGATTTAGCTAAAGAGTATTCACTGAGTCCAAAGTTACCAAAAAGCTTAGCTAGAAACCAACCAACGGGAGACCATTTCATCTCACCGATAGGCATATTATTTCCGAGGATTCTAAAGCCTTCTAAAAAATAACCAAGGATAACAAGTAGAAAGAGAACTCCATACATAAAGAGCTCTTCCTTAGGTTTAGTGGACTCAAGGTAATCGGGCTTTTTGATATAACGTCTGTGATAGGCAAGGGCAAGGCCCACGAGAATGGCAACGCCAGCAATGTCGGCGAGAAAAGATACAACGATGTAGGTTGTTCCTGTAAAAACTTTAAAGGGTGTGTCGTAATGTATGGCCACAAGATCGGTGGCAATCCAAAGAATGACAAAGCCGTAGAAAATGAGTGAATGAAATATTCCCACATTTACATTTCTTGTAACTTTCCCGGTGAAGAAAATGGTTTCAAAGAAAGCTTTCCAGTTAAGCTGAGAAGGAAGTAATCCTTTGATACTCTTTCCTTGAGTTACAAACTTATACTTTTCGTAGAAGCCCTTGAACATGGCCAGCGTGGCCACAAGTAATAATCCATACATGGCATACTTGAATGAGGCCGGTATGTTCCACATAATCTCACGCGTTGCGTTGGCGTTCATGAGCATTCTCCTTGGGATCAATTATAAATTCTTGCTATAATGATGGTTCACTTACTAGGATAGTGGATAACTGTTGAATATAAAACGAGAAATTTATACATCTCTTGGCCAGGGTGCCGAATTGTTTAAGGTAATTTTAATGTGGTCATTTCCTGTTGTTTCTTTGTTGCTCGGGTTTCTTTCTTGGAAGAAAACGGTTTCAAAAACTTCTATAATTGTCCTTAGTCTAGGTCTTGGGCTTCAGAGCTTTGCCTACACCTCTTATCGTTTCACATCATTGACGAGTAATTACCCTCTCGTCTCTATGGGAAGGGGCTTGCTGGTCGGATTCTTGCTTATTCTTCTTAGTGGATTTACTGGTGGATTAAAGCCAGATCAAAAAAGTCGGGTAGATCTTAAGGTGATGATTTTAGTAGGACTAATCTTTCTGACCATGGCGAACTTGATAGATCCAAAGTTTGCTGAGGCCGTTTTGGCGATATTATGTATTCTCACTCCGGCGATCTTTTGGAGAGAAATTTCTTTTAGGGGTCCAGCGGTAGTTTTTTCAGTGTTTTTTATAAGTACGATGGCCTTCACTAGTTTTATTTTAACTTGGTCACAATACTTATTAGACGCTTTTGATTTAAGCCCTCTTCTTTGGATGATGGCCTTTACTGCGGGTTACTATTTATCCCTTAATTTTGAGGTCGAAGAATGAAGTTGGTTTTACTATCCCTTTTAATTTTTCTATATACCTCGTGTTCTCAAAGGCAAGCATTGGGAACTCGCGATCATGCTTTTGGAAGAAAAGGTAAGCAT
This sequence comes from Bacteriovoracaceae bacterium, assembly GCA_017858255.1. Classification (GTDB taxonomy): domain Bacteria; phylum Bdellovibrionota; class Bacteriovoracia; order Bacteriovoracales; family Bacteriovoracaceae. The sequence goes on along the minus strand of JAFMBV010000042.1, from coordinate 21,310 downwards.
GTCATATGGATCCAGGTCGCCGGCCTTGAGTCGGAGCATCTGGCACTTTTAAAGCTCGATAAAGATACTACAGAAGAATTAATACCTTTTGAGCGGATGACTTGTATGGGTTCTATGTGGAGTTATAACCTTTATGACATAAGACCATCTGCCAGCAATGGTTTTGTTGCTCAGATTTTAGGTTCTCAAAATATCAAAGGAACATGCTCCGACTTAGACCGTAAATCTGTTTGGAGTTATTTTCAGGATAATGGTTATGAAATCGGTATTTATGAGGGTTCTGAAGTAAAGAAAAACTCACTTTTAAAGTTAAACTCGTGCGTGAGTGAATTTCCTCTTTTTAAACAGTCTTTTCTTTGGAGCCAGTCCGAAGGAAAGGAATCAGATTCGACTTTTCATTATCAGGAGGGAACGGGCGTTGCAACTCCCGGGATATATTTTGATAAATCCTGTCATGGCGGTGAATGTTTTGTTCCAATGAAAACAAATGCGATGAGCCTTTGGCGCCAGTTTACTAAAAATAATGCAAAAACATTCTTCACCATAAGAAACTTTAGTTTTTTAAAAGCATTAAAAAGTAAAAATATACTGAAAGCGAAGGAAAGCCTCAGAGAAATAAGTGATATGGTTTCAATGTTTGCTAAGGAAGCACAAAAGAAATCTATTTTACTTGTTGTCTCCTCAAGTGGATCAATGGGGATTGAACTTCCTACCGCAGGTAATAAATGGTCTGAATACCTTAAAAAAGGTAAGTATGTGACTTATAGGCGGTCACGTTTAATGAATCAGGTTTGGTCTTTTGGGGAAGGTTCAGAAAACTTTTGTGGTATTTACGAAGAATCTGATATTTTGAGACGCTTCATTTGGATGCCGGAAAAAAATATTTTCAACCTAGCTTTTTAAAAAAACGTTCTTAGCTATTTGATAATAGGTCTTACAGTAATCACATCTTGTCTCAATAGAGTCATCATCTTTAAATAACTCATCGATAGAAGTAGTGTTTAAAACGCTACTAACACCAGATATCATTCGTTCATAGCTACAGCTGCATTTAAAGATGAGATCTTTAGCATTTAATAATGTGTAATCTTGTTTTTCAAAGTATTTGATGACTTCAGACTCGTCATTTGTTCCTTTTGAAAAAAGGCTTTTTAATAAAGGATCTACTTCAGTTAGAAAAGTGCCCAATTCTTTTGGGGCCTCGGATTGCTCTTGCTTATCCCAGTTTTTTCGTGGGAGTTGCATAATGAACGCCGCTTGGTCTGCCTCATTGCTAATGATAACTTTGCCTTTTATTTGATATGAGTTTTGTAGAATGTTGTTAACAACCTCTAAAAAGCTTAAACCATTTATATCAATGATCGATGTGTAAGGACTACTCTGTCCGACGGAAATTTTACTTAGTCGTCCATCCCCACTTAATTTTTTGGGAAATTTTTCAAAAGTCTCCGGCAATAAAAGTGTTCTAAAGTGGCCATGTTCAGACATCTCAATTTTCAATAGAAAGTAAGGACTCTTTGAATCAATATAAAGGCCTAGGTTTTCATTTAATTTAAGAAGAGTAATTAAAGGAATAAAAGAGAGAACAGAGTCCCTAAAGTAGGCAAAGCCATCCCCTTTTAAATTATGAATAAAGGCCAAATCTTGTATGAGCTTTTGGCCTTCCACAAAGTTAATTGTGAACTCATTATTTTTATCGATAAAACTTAAAAGACGACTATTGTTTAACACTTTTCAAATCCTTAAAAAATCCCACTATATTGTACCTAAATTTTATGTCAACATCACCTGGGTATGATAGCTTTTACAAAAGGGGAATCTACTTTGCCATTAAGCGTAATAAAGTTCAATAATATAAAAGAAAATACCCTGTTAAGGTTTGATTTAAGCTCAAATCCTCGTTGGCAGGTCGTTTGCCCCAACCCTGCTGTCGCAGATGCTTTTAGGAATAACCTGGAAGAGAGAGAAGGCAGTGAGTCCATTGAGACTACAACCATAGCGAAGTTTTTAAGTGATCTTTTTAAGGATTGTTTTCCTGAGAGGTCTGTTTCTAGAAAGTCTGAATTACTAAAAATATTAGGTACAGTTTGGAAGCTAAAGTTTGAGGGTGAGGATAGCGCCTTTTTTCACCAATCTTTTGAACTATTTACTGATCTTAGGTCTTTTACTTTAGATAAATCCCTAATGGACCAAGTGTTGGAGAGCTATCATCCGATTGTCTCAGAATCAGTAAAAACTTTTTGGCTGGTATTAGAGAACCAGTCGATTACTGACGAACATCTTGCTTATTATGACCTTTATAACTACTGCAGAGATAACCCTGAGGTTCTGGGGGATGAAGAAATACCGGGTTATGTCTTCACTGGATTTAGTCACCTCTCGGCCAACCAGATTGAGTTTATAAAGCTCCTCGGTAAGTTTACGAATGTTCTAGTTCCTATTCCCCAAGATGTAATGAATGAGGCGATGCCAACTGACTGGGTCGACTGGATTAAGACGCAAGCAGATGATATCAGTGAAATTCCGAGCGAAGAAGACATGGGTACCATTGAAACATACCATTTCAGTAAGGGGCGCTCTAACTCATTATTAAAAAGGATTTTTGAAAAAGTTCCAGGTGATATCATACTTCCCAAAAAAACTTTAAGTTTTGCAGATGTGCTTCAATGTCATCATAAGGACCTTTTCTTTAAAAATTCGAATGATGACTTTGAGACATCGATAAAGATACTAAAAGAAGAGATTGCTCACCAATTTCTGTTGAGCGAAGATGATAAAGTCGGGCTAAGTGAACTAAAAAACTTTTTAATCGAGAAAGTAAGAGATAAGAAGTTCTCTTCCTTTAAAGACTTCGCTCACTACAAGCTGATTACAACTTTCCTAGAGACTCTTTCTGACTATGAAGAATTGTCAGATGCAAATAGTAATTTGAAGAGTTATGACATGACCATCTTGTGGGAGGTTATTAAGTTAAATCTGCCACGGAATTTCAATCTTCCTCTCTTGAAAAAGGTATCAAACTATATTTTATCTTTAAAAGATCTTTATCAAGTCGATGATGGGAAAATAAATTATATATTGGTGGACTCTAATCATGACTTAAGCGTTGGTGGAACGACTGGCTACCCAAAAGAGGTTCAAGAAATCCTTGTAACGTTGGGGCCTATACGTAGACAAGGCCTTGACTTTGCTTTCTATATTCACCATCTAAGAGAAATACTCAAGTCACCGAATACAAAACTTCTGATCGAGGAGGGGCTACTGGAGCATGACCAAGCTTGGGCCTCTATTGTCGGCAATGAACAGTTGAGTCGTATGCAATTAGAGGGCACTAAAGCCGTGCCAAGGGTTTTGGAAGTTTTACAAGACGTTGGAGAATATACCCCTCCCAAAAAGCTAAGTGCTAGCAGGATGCAAACCTACTTGGATTGTCCGGGTAAATATTATTACTCCTATGTTTTAGGGCTAGGTAACGAACCTGGAAAAGAGAGAAATATTGACCCAAGAATACTTGGGGAGATCGAGCATCGTGTAGTTCAGGGCTTCTTAGATAATTATAATGATTGGGACGAAGTTATTTTTAAAGAGATGGTTGATAAAGATATTCTATCGTCTTTTGACGAAAGTATATTAGAGAATCAGGCATTGAGAGAAGAAATTGATGCTGAAGTATATTTTTATTCTAAACAGACAATTATCGAGTTTTTAAAGTTAAAGGGTCTTGACCCCGAAATTTCGTTCAAATTTGAGAGCGGTATGGATAACGATGAAGGTGCTGGTTCTGCTGATGTGGTTATCGAGTCAAAAGTTCTTGGTAGGATGCTCTTTGACCTAAAGCGATCTGGAGGATCTATTCCGGATAAATATAAAATAATGAATCAACGTTATATTCAATTATGGTACTACCTTTATTTTTTAAAAGGAAAAGAGTCCCCGTTTAACTGTTTTGGGTATATCAATCTCTCTGATGGTCAGACGTCTGTGGTGTTCTCTAATGACGTAGAATTAAAAAATAAATTAGCTTCAGTTGATTTCCTCAACCTTGAAAAGTATGAAGGCTTCAAAGGGGAATTTACAGATCACCTTGAGAATTTTTACGATCTTTATAAAAATGTAAAAACTGGTTTAATCGAAAAACAAGACTATTCTATTATGCCAATAGACAGTTCTTCTTGTAACTTTTGCAAAGGTGCGGCGATTTGCACGAGGGGGCAAGTCCAATGATTGATCCTTTAGAGTTACGACTACCAAATAGTGAACAAAAACTGGCCATAGAGCATGACGGTGGCGTTTTATTAAGCGCCGGTGCTGGAAGTGGTAAAACCTTTGTACTTGTAGAGCACATTGTTTACCTTTTTAACGAGTTTGTTAAATCGAATCAGCATGTTGAAAAAGATGATTTTTCGAATGCTTTACGTGAATACTTTTCACAAATTGTCCTAATGACTTTTACTAAGAAAGCAGCTGGTGAGCTCTCTCTTCGCCTACAAAAAAGATTTCAATTAGGAAAGGCCCGTGCCGAAGCTGGGAAAGAAACTTATCCAGCTTTCTATTGGAAAGAGGCGGAAAAGGCGATTAACTACCTTTACGTGGGGACGATTCATGGCTTCTGTTATCGTTTAATCCTTCAAGGCTACATTCCTAGATTTACTGGTCATGAAGAAATGATCGGCAACGTTGAGTTCTCAAATAAAATCAATGGTCTTATTTCTTTATGGTTTGAGAAAAACAGAGAGCGCATAAAAGAAGAACATCTTGAGAGTTTGGTTTTAAATAAAAAATCATTAAGTAAAAGTTTTAAGGAAATATTCTCAGATACTGACTTAAGAGTCCTATGGTCCAATTTTGATCCAAACGTTGGTTCTATCGAAGATGAAATAGAAAAGGTGAAGATGGCCTTTGAAGTATTCTCGGGAACAAGTTTTGAGGACTTTCGCTTCTCTCTGACTGATGTAGATCCGGACTCAAAAAAAACACCAAAATGGTTTGAGTTTTTAGAAGGATTCTCGGAGATTGCAAAGAGTCGCGAAGATGTATTCCATTTTCTTAATCAGGCAGATAGTTTTTTTAGCTCTTTTAGTCGATTCCCTTCAGCAAGTAAGAAAACGGCACCAGAAGAAGCAATTCGTATTCTACAGTGTGCAAAAAATCTGAGGGATTTCTGCAAAAAATATTTAAAAGATTTAAATGCACTTAATAATAACTTCGATAAATATAAATCATGGGGCAAAGTCATTCATGAAATATATAACTTCTTAGAAACTAACTACCTCGGTGACAACGGCCTTACCTTCACGGACTTAGAGTTTTATTGCTCAAAGGCCATGTACAATGATGAAGTGGCAAAAAAAATTAATGAAACTTACAAGTACTTCATAGTCGATGAGTTCCAAGACACTAGTAAGGTACAGTTTGAGATCATTAAAAGAATTTTATCTAATGATATGAAGAATGTTTTTACTGTTGGAGATGTTAAACAGGCGATATACGGGTTTCGGGGTGGAGAGTTGGGAGTTTTTAAAGAAGCTCAGAAAAACACTTATTTAAACCTTACACTTAAAAACAATTATCGATCACAATCAAATGTTATTAACTTTAATAATGCCTTGTTTACAACGCTTCTCCCTCTTGGCAAAGATTATGTCGATGAGGATGCTTACTCTGTTCCTATGGTTAATCAAGCAGTTCCTGAAGGAAAAGACGATGGAGGAGTACTTTGTAAGCTAGAGGTTACAGTCGAATGTGATGATGAAGAGGTAAAAAGCCTCTTACCAACAGAACAAAATTATTTAGAGGCCAGTGTTCTTTTTAAGAATATTTTTGAGTCTAGTGAGGAGACTTGCGTATTATATAGAAAACTTGCTCCTTCTAAGTTCTTAGTGAAAAAGCTAATAGAGAATAATGTGGGTTTTACCTGTCAGGTGAAAGTAGATTTAAAAGAGGATCCTCTCATTTGTCTATATTTGGAGTTTGCAAGGGCCTGCACATTTATTGAGCAGGTTGGTGAATTGCAAAGAACTTCATTTGTGATTAACCATATCTTAAGTTTTTTAGGCTTTGGAAAAAGATATTCTTTAGAAGAGTTGAAGTTGCAAATATCTTCTTATGAAACATTTGGTCTGATGGGTGCCTTTAAAAGGTTTATATGGAGTCTTGGCTTAAGTTCTTCGAACCTAAGCTTTAATTGGCCAATTATAACAGCGCTCAATGTTGTAAGTGAGGATAAGGCGAACTTGGTGTTTGAGTTTGCTTCTGGTTTTTTGAGCGGCAATTACTCTTTAGACTTTCAAATCGGAAAAAATCCTCAACAATTAAAGATCATGACAACTCACGCTTCTAAGGGGTTAGAGTTTTCTAAAGTTATATTGGCAGGAATTCATACAAATGGAGTAAGTAAAGGGGACTCTAGCGACTTTGGCAAAATTCCTTTTAGCTACAAGTGGTTAGAAGGTTTTTCAAAATCGACAAGGTTCTCATCACCATCTCTAATCTATGAAAATGAGTTAAATAAATCTAAGGGTTTTTCTGAATTCAAAAGACTTTTTTACGTTGCTGCAACAAGGGCCGTAAATCAGATTGTATGGGCAGATATCAATTTTAGGGGGAAACCTGCCTCCTTTTCAAAAAGTAGTTGGATAGAGGGCATTAGGACTTGGGAAAATGACTTGGCCCCCATGAATACTCCCATTAGGGAAGAGATAACGATTGTCTCAGAGACGCTTGACCTTGATAGTGCAATACCAAAAGATGAAAGGCTTGATTTACATCGACCGATATTCCATCAAGACAACTTAGGTATTGATTTTGAAGAAAATGGGGAAGGTTTCAATTTAGGAATAGGAGCAGAGTTAAGCGTTACTCGTTTTGCAAATCTGGCGCAATGCCCTCGAAAATTCTTTATTAAAAATGTTTTAAAAATCTCCACCGAAGAGATTGAAGCTACTCACTCCGCAAAGAGTTTTGAGAGTTCTGATGAGATTTCTTTAGATAACAAAGCGGAGGCAGTGGAAGAAGATCGAGAGGAAGTCTTTAATTCATTATCAAATGACTTTTATGCCACAAGAGGAACCAATGTTCACGGAGCCATTGAATTTGCACTGAAGAGGAATTTTATTCTCCCTAAAGATATCGACCTTGATGATAAAGCACTTGATGGAATTGAATGGGTATTAAACGAATTACGCCCTTATAAAGAGAAGGCTGACTTCTTTAGTGAGGAACCTATAAAGTTCTCCCTTTTCGGTCAGATGATATCCGGCACTCCTGATTTAGTAATTAAAGGCGCTAAGGATATAGAAGTATGGGACTTTAAAACTGGTCGGTCTGAAGGAAAGGACCTGTCCTCCTATTGGCTACAGCTAAAGACTTACGGTTATGCACTTCTTAAAAATATTGGACCTGGTATAAGTGTTCGTCTTGTTCTCTCCTTTATAGATGAAAAGAAATCTTATGAGGAAAGTTATCAATTAGATGAGTTGGAAACTCAGTTATTTGAGATGTGGAGTCTACTCTCAAGGCCCGATACTCTTAATTTAAATCACTGCTCTCAATGTGAGTTTGAGCAAATTTGTCGGAACAAAAATTGAATACATTGCGCAAAATTTCAGTCATGTTAAAATAAGTATGTAAAATTGTTCATTATGATACGACCATGGATGGTCGCGACATTTAAGCAGGAAGCTAGACCATGATTCAAAAAAGTGTTCTCCTTTTAATCTGTATGTTGATGTTTAACTCTCACTCCTTTGCAGGGGAGGGAGATACCTATAGTTTCACTTGGCTAGACCCGGATAAGGAAGTCTATGTCTTACAAAATAGGAAATATCGAAAGGCCGGTAAACTTCATTTAAATATAGGTGCGGGTGTAACGACTTCCGGTGCTTTTGTCGATGCCACAACCTTTCAAGGTCGCGCTGGATATTTCTTCAGTGAAGACTGGGGATTCGAAGCTGTCTATAGTTTAAATAATGGTGAAGAAAATGGAACAGCTGCTTCCCTTAGAAACGAGGGGACAGCAGGCTCAGTTCCCTTCAGAAGGATAGTTGACTCCTACGTTGGTGGCATGGTCTTGTGGTCACCCTTTTACGCAAAAATAAATACTTTTAATACGATCATTTATTTGGATTGGATTATTGGCGCTGGTTTAGCAAAAGTTGAAGAGTCTAATAATATTCTTGAATTCACAACAACTCCGGATAACGACACTCCTACAACAGTAACTCATACTGGATTCATGTGGGATACTGGCCTTAAATTCTATTTAAATGAAAACTTTGATATCAGAACTGATTTGACAGTGATTCATTATAAAGCAAACAAACCAGTAAGAACTGGAACAGGCGAGTCGACATATTATTCTAATTGGGATTTCGCTGTTTCTCTAGGCTATAGCTTTTAAGGGAGCCAGAGGTATGTTCAAAAAAATGAAAATTTTAAGAAAATATTTTGCACTGTTTTTTATCTTATGTAACTTACCTGTAAGTGCAGGGGTGGATAATGCCTGGACTTATTTAGTTAAATCTAGAGGGAGTGTGAATAGTTACCCGAGTGTGACTAATGAACTCTTGCAAGACAGTCTTTACTTTACAGCGATACCTTATCTGAAAGAATATTTATCTACAAATCGTGGAAGAATTTCAAAAGATGTTGATGCTCTTATTGATGCTGTTGTTACTCAGGTTGGAGTAAGGCAATTCGAAGTGTTACCTCAAGCAATCCTAAATAGAACGAGTGCACCGATTATTAGGTACATTCTTGCGAAAAAGTACTTTCGTGTTGGTAAATATAATAAAGCACTCAAAGCTTTAAATGGCACGATTCCTAAAGATCATCCATCTAAGCCTTTTGCCTTACTGTTAGAAGGTTCCATATTTTCAATAACTAACAAAACCGAATTAGCTGTAGCTGCCTATAAAAACTGTATTCGTGAAACAAAGAGGCAGATGAATCAAACAAAGAATAAGAATAGACTAAGGCAACTTTCGGTGAATCGTGATTATTGTATTGTCGGTGTTGCAAGAACAGAGTTTCATGGTCGTAAATACGACGAGGCAACGCTGTCTTATTTGGATCTATCAAAAGATAGTTATGTTTGGCCGGAGGTTCTTTTTGAGGAAGCTTGGAACTCTTTTTATCAAAGAGATTACAACAGAACATTAGGAAAGCTCGTTACTTACAATGCACCCATCATGAACTTTGTTTTCAATCCTGAAATAGAGGTACTAAAGGCACTTACCTATATGGAGCTTTGTCTCTTTGATGATGCTCGTAAAGTTGTCGATGATTATTATAGAAAGTATCAAGAAGATACTCTAGCTGTAAAAAAGTACCTTTCAAAATACGGTAAAAACTATAAATACTTTTATCTGTTGGCCAAGTCTGTCAAAAATGGCAAAAAGCCAGGCAATAAACTTTTAAATAAATTAATGAACAGCATTTTAAATGATGCTGCTTTTATAGAGCTTATTGATAGCTTTAATGTCGGTCGAGATGAAATTGAAAGAGTGAAGGCTCTGAGTAACGCCAAAATGCGTAAAGTGTTTACTTCGAACCTAAGAGAGTCATTGCTACTTCAAAGAGATCTCATCGGTGCCTATGTTAGAAAGAGTCTTCACCTTAATATGGATTATTTAGATAAATCCTTTGAGGGAATGACTTATATAAAGTTAGAGGTTCTTGGTAGAAGAAAAGAGCAATTATATTTTGCCAGTAATGATGTTAATAGATCGCGTGGTGATATTCGTTATTTAAAAAGAAATGATAAGCAATATTTCTGGACCTTTAATGGTGAGTTTTGGGCGGACGAATTGGGGGACTATGTATTTTCTCTCAAGTCTGAGTGTGGCCAATGATGAGTAAGAAAATATTATTAATTTTAGTTACTTTGTTATTTGGAAGCATCTGTTCTACTCATGCCAATATGGAGCAGAGGCGAGAACAGTTAATTAATATAATAGATGAAGAATTAAAGGAAGTGATTCGCCTTAATAGGCAAATCGGTTCCAAAAATCCAAACCTCCTTTTAAGAATGGCAGAACTCTATTTAGAGAAGGCCAGGCTCGTAATGGAAGAGGAGAATTTTAAATGGTTAAGTATATCTCCAGAGGAAGCTTCAAAGTTAGACCAAAAACAGTTCTACAAAAAAAGTCGTCAATACTTCCTGATGGCCCAAAAGACTTGTTATTACATTTTAAAAAGGTTTAAAAAATTTAAAGGAAGAGCAGAAGTATATTATATCCTCGCTTACAATGCGAAGGAATTTCAGGAAGGTCGCCGGGCGAAAAAGTTTTTCACACGTGCCATAAAGTACGCTAAGTCTGGTAGCCATACAGAAGTTAAGTCAAAGCTAGCACTTGGTGAAATGTATTATAATGAAAAAAAGTATAAGCAGGCGATACCACTTTATGAAAAGGCCCTTAGAAGAAGGGATCAGAAATGGTGGACTAAGGATGCCTATAATCTTGCTTGGTGTTATTTTAGAGTCGGAAAAAAAAGTAAGGCCATTAACTTAATGAGCGAAGTTCATAAGTTGAGTGGCAATGCTTCATTTGTTGACGTCAGTGACCAAGTTGAAAGAGATCTCGCTTATTTTTATTCGGAAGCTGGCAGGACGAATGAAGCCTTAGTTTTCTATAAAAAAATTGGAAAAGACATTAGTAAGAACTTCTTAAAAGTAGGTAAATACCTCAAGGGTCAGGGGAAGTTTGCCGCCGCCCAAAGTGCTTTTTCTCAAGCGGCTAAAAACGCTCAGACAGACGAAGTCAAAATTGATGTTTATGGAGAATTGTTGTCTTTATATGACCGTTTTGGAAAAGTTGATAAACATCTAGAGGTAAGCAAGTTTCTTTTTGAAAAATACAAGGTGAATAAACTAAATTCAAAACAAACTGAAGACCTTAAGTATCATGTCGAAAAAATGTCGGCTCAACTTCAAAAACAGGTTGTTTCTAAAGCTTATAGTAAAAGAAACAGTATAAAGATGCGGAAAGCGGCACTTGCAACAGAGTATTTTCAATTACTCGCCGGTCTTTCGGGCAATGTGGATCAAAAAGCGATCTTTCACGCTGCTGAGACCCAGTATGCGGTAAAGGGATTTAACAAAGCCGCGAGTTTATACGATCAAGCCTATGAAACAGCGAAAAGAGTTGGCGATAAGAAAATCGAAGCATTAGCTCTTGATGGTCTCCTTGCCAGTTTAAATGGTAAAGGTGTAAGTGCGGCCACCACTAATAAGTACCTTGCTAAGTCTTATGCGATCTTTCTAGAGAAAAATCCTCGTTCTAAGAAAAGTTTTAAAATTTATCAACGACTCTTTAATGCTAAGTTTCAGGCAGGTGATATAGAGGGAGCCGAAAAAACATTGTTAGAATTTAAATTTCATTTTCCAAGTAGCCAGCAGAAGCAAGAACTTATGCTTGCAAAGATAATGGATTATCACCGTAACAAAAAAGATCGCAATGAGATTAAAAAGTGGGTTGATAAAATAAACTCGGGTGAATTTAAAGTAAGCCAGAAATTTGCCAAAAAGCTTCGTTTGATTTTGTTGAGTATTCAGTTTGATAAAGTTGAAAAGTTTAATACAAAAGGTGAGAAGGTTGCAGCTCTTAAGGGCTATCTAGATATCTATAAAGATACAACATCTAGTGAAGATGCTAGGAAGAATGCAGCTTATAATATTGCAATACTCTTTTACGAGTTAGGTAATAAAGAGAAAACCTATGGTTGGTGTAAACGCGCCCTTTCGCTAATGAACTCTGCTGATGTTGTTAAGTACGAGGATAGTTTCCTTTCGATGGCATCAGGTCTTTTTAATTATCGAGAATTTAGAAAATCTGCAGAGATTTATGAAATTACACTCGAGAAGGTGTGTCGTCGTAAATCAAAGAATAAAAACACCTTTTTTAAGAATGCCAATATCTTGTATCTTGCAGATGGCAATTTACAAAAAGCTGTAGAGATCATCGAGCTTGGTAAGAAATGTAATATATCCAACGCGTTTGAATTGGAAGTTTCCTTAGACACTCTGACAGAACTTGGGAAACAAGATCGTTGGCAGTCATTTGAAAATCTTCTTAATAAATTGAAGTACACAAAAGACGCTATACCAGACTTAATCTTTCCTATGTCAAAGCTTAGAAATACTTTCTTTTCACGTGGGCGGAAGGACCAGGCAGTCTCAGCTAACCTAGAGATGATAAATTTATATAAAAAGGCTCGTGCGAATCGACAACGTATACCTTTAGAGGCCCTTGATATAATTGCTGAAAATTATCTAGAAGACTTAAGAAGAACTGCAGATAAGTTAGAAAGTATCCGTTTATCTTTTCCTGAGAAAGAATATAACTCCCTTCTTAAGGCGAAGTTTAAGTACCTCGATTCTGTTACTTCTAAGGCCTTAGAGGTTTTTAAAATTGGTAGTGGTCATGGAATCGTTGAAGGCTATCGGATTCTTGTAGAGAGTTATAAGAAATTAGGGAGAGAGATTAAAAACTTCACTCCAGTAGGAAAGAGCGCGGACTATTTGAGTTCGTTTAGTAAAAGTATGGGGGATATTGCCCAACCTATTATGACAAAGGCATTTGAGTTTGAGAAGGAAGCACAGAAACAAATAAAGAGCTCCAATATACTCTCGCTTAGTAATTTTTATTTTCTAAGTAAAAACAATCTTCCTGTTGTTCCTCGGTTTTTTCCGGTTAAAAATGGCGTACTTATGGATAGAGGAGGTAAAAAGTGAAAGCTTTTAAACTAACATTTTTAATTTCCTGTCTTGCGTTGTTCGGTTGTGGGAGTGGAAGTACCAAAAATGAAAAAACGAAGAATGTAGATGAAATTGATACTCTTACAGACGCTAATTTTAAATGGCCTGCACCTCGAGAATATCAAGTCGTAGATGACTTTTTAGACGGTAAAGTTGCCGATTATGATGATGTCTTAAAGGAAGAGTCTCTTTCTAAAATTCCTCGTGATGAATTAGAGGAGCCTAGTGATGTACCAAAATCAATTGATAAGGCCATACTTGCTTGTTATCGAGGTGATTACAATTACGCGAATAATATTTTTGATTCATTGTTAAAAGAATATCGAAAGAATCCTATTTACTGGAATCAGGTAGGTAATTGTTTTATGATGCGTGGTGATGATCGAAAGGCATTACTCTTTTACAATAAAGCTCGGGATCTCAAGAAAGACTACGCTCCCCCTATAAATAATATCGGTGTAATCTTTGAAAAAAGTAGCTTTGATCAAAAAGCTTTAAAGTCATACGAACAGGCGAAAAAAGTTTCTTCTTTTAGTTTAACTCCTGTCTTTAATCTAGCTCAGATTTATGCAAAGTATGGTTTTATCGAAGAGGGTAAACAACTTTTCGAATCAATGGTTCGTTTAAATTCTAAAGATCAGGATGCTCTTCATGGATTGGCATTTCTCCAGATGGTCTTAGGTGACTATAACGGCGCTATCCAGTTATTCGATAGAATGCCAAGCGAGTATTACCTGAAACCAGAGGTCGGAGTTAACTTAGCTTATACTTTATTCCTGAGTGGTAATAAGGGTAAGGCACAAGATGTTTTAAGTGATCTTAAGCCAAGTAAAAATGAAGATGTTCTAGCTTACGTGTCAAAAATTAGGAGTCTAATAAAATGAGGTATCTATTCTCATGCTTGATTATTAGTTTAACTTTTACAGCTCTTGCGCAAGATAAGGGAAGTGTAGATTTGCCAAGAATCATTTATAAGTACAAGAAGTATCAAAAGTTCGATTTTGAAGACCTTGTGATTGAAGGTGAAACTGGCAGCCCAGGGGACTTATCAATCAATCCTCGTTATCAAAGAAAATTTAAAAACAAATTACCGTATAGAAAAAACTTTAATGCAGAAATTAGAAAAAGTATTGAAAGAATTAGATAGATATAAAAAGGATCTCGGCAATGGATAAGGAAATCCCAAAGGACTCGGTAAATTTCGAAATTTCTTCGGAGAGCCCGAATGGAAGTAAGGTCGTTTTTCCACTTTCGAAAAAAAGATCTTTTGTTGGTCGAGGGTTGGCCTGTGATGTTGTCATACCTTTTGGGGATGTTAGTACGATTCACGCTGTTGTTGAGATAACAAAAAAGAATAAAATTAAGATTTATGATCTTAATTCTAAAAATGGAACAAAGGTTAATGGAGAGAGGATTGTTGTTGCTGAGGTAGATGTTGATAGTCCATTCTACCTTGGGGATAATAAGGTAAGTGTCAGTGAGTTTAAAACCGCTGATATGGCCCCACCTCCGCTAGATATGATTTCCTCTCTACCTCCTGCATTTGAGCAAAAGAGAGATTCTGTTGAAAGAAAGGATCTTCCTAAGGCGCCGCCCCCGAGTGTTATACCTGATAGTGATGATGTTGTTCCGAGGATAAAATATCCTTTGGCAAAAGATCCACGTGCCGAATTTAGTGAATATATCTTTGAAGATGCTGATGAACTTTATCCAATTTTTAAATATGAAGTTAATGATAATGCCGTTGAAATTATTATTGTTTTTAATGATCGAATTCAAAGTGTAGACTACATACCAGCGAAGGAAGGGACCTACTCTTTGGTTGGAAGTAAGCCAAAAAGTAAACAGCTAGAATATGCTTACCTTGGTAAGGGGGACGTAGTACCGTTTATTGTTATTAAAAATAACGAGGCTGAAATTTTACCCTTGAGTGGATATGAGGCTCAAAGCTTAGGTGATACTCCTAGAGATAACTTGAATTCTCCTTTTTTCTTATATGATGAAGAAATTGTTCAATTTTCTAATCAGCATATTCAAATTTTTATAAGAAAGACTTATTCACCTCCTAAGGTGGCATCGGCGCCGGTTCTTAGAAGGGATCCGGAGTTTAAGAAATATCTTCTTCTGATGTTCTTTTTAGTGTTTTCCTTTTTGATTCCTTTTTCATTGTTTGAGGTTGATGAGGAATTGGAGAAAGAGAAGGCTCCAGAGAGAATCGCAACAATCCTTTATAAAAGAAGACCTACCGTCTCAAAGTATAAGGCCATTGATAAGACCAAGGACGCTCCTAAGGTTGTTCAAAAAAGTCCAAAACTTAGTAAAGACAAGCCAAAGAATAAAATTGTAGAAAAGAATAAAACTCAGGATTCTAAGCAAAATGCAGTAAAGAAAGCCGGGGATAAGAAAGCTGTAAAAGTAGGAAAGGTAAAGAAAGCGACACCTAATAAGGGTCCTAAAAACGTCAAGGACAATAAAGTATCACCTAAGTCCGCTAATAAAACTGGGGCTAAATCCGGACCTTCTAGACCAAAAAAAGCTAGTTCGGCCATCACAAAATCAAAAGGAGCTGTTGATACCTACAAAAGTATGGACTTTAAATCGACTGTCTCAAGCCTTATCTCAAAGGGCGGTAGTACAAAGTCTGCTAAGGCCGCTGCAGATTATTCTGGTGGTATCAGGGGCAGCTCTATCAATCAGGCGAATACTGGAGCTACTCTTAAAACGGCAAAGGTAAGTAACAATACTGGTAGTTTGACAGGAGTAACGAGTGGAAAGCTTGATACTTCAAAAGGTGTAGAAGGACTTGTTAATAAGAAAAGTATCTATACTGCAGGACTTCCTTATAAAACAGTTATTTTAGGGGGCATAGATCCTGACGTGATCAGGCAAATCCTTGTCGAAAATATTCCTAGATTTCAATACTGTTATCAGAAAGTTCTCGATCGCTCTAAAAGAGCTTTTAACGGCATAGTACGTCTTAACTTTATCATAGGTGCCTCTGGTCACGTTACCAAGGCTGGGGTGGATAGTATTTCAAATCTTCCGTCTTCAGTTAAGGGTTGTGTTGTTAATGTGTTGAGGAGAATCACTTTTCCTGAGCCGGCTGGCGGTGGTGTGGTTGAGGTTAATCAGCCTATGAACTTTTATCCTAAGGTAAAATGACTCCTAAGAAACTGAACATAGGGTTTGAATTAATTCTATTCATACTTTTGGTGTTAGTTTTCTTCCGCCTTTTGGGTCTTCAAGAGAATATTGATAAGTTGACCGTCGTTGTTTCTAGTAGTGAGAAATTTTTCGAAGATCTTCCTTCCATTAAAAAAGATGGCAAAGAAGTGGCTTTGTCGCTAGATAGTTTTAAGTTTAAAATAGAAAGTTACTGCTCTCTACTCTATGATAGCTATATTGATGCTAAATTTCTGGAAAATGACTTTGTACAAATTCGAATTAAGAAAAACGGCTCGAAGGACTTTGTGGCCTCGCAAAAGGCGTCCTATTGGGTTGAGGGCTCCAAGTTTTTACTATCTGTAAAAGACGGGGAAGGTAATAGGGAAGTCAAAATTCTTAAAGACTTTTTATTCGATGATAATGGCGTTGTAAAATCATTTAAAATTGAAGGTTTTGTTTTTACCAATAAGAATTGTCAATAAGCTGCTTGTATCTCTTTAGCACAAGATTCGTTTGTGAAAAAGAATCCAGCACCTTCGATTTGGCGAGCATAGCCTCGTTCATCAACCTGCAGGATCGCTAGCTTTCTATTTTGATTTTTTCCATCAGCTTTAATCGTGGCGTATATATAAGTACCTTTTATAAAGTAATTTCCTGTCGCAGATGGGCTACTTGATTTTGAAAAGTTCTTTAGGTTTTCTTCTGTGACTTTCCAAAAGGAAAGAGTGTAGTCAGCTCGTAGTTCTAATGCGGCCGTAAAATTACCTTGTTGATCGCAATAAAAACCTTCTATTGGTAAAATCTCTTTTGCATTTTTTAAGCCCACAGAAGGAAAGGCTGGAGCCTCGTCTGCACCGATACTTTTTTTAAAGTTTTTAAGGACTTCTAGGCCCCCTCTTAATTCTTTTAAGTCGACTTGAAGTGATTTAACTTGTTCTTCAAGATCAACCACTCTGGTTAAGGACTGCTTGCCAAAGAAAAAAACGACCCCAATAAAAATGGTGATCATTATATATATAAACATTTGTAGGTTCTTATTCATAAATCTCCTTAAAGATACTAGATATTTTAGCATCGCCCTATAATCAGGGTAAAGATACTTTTCTCTCTCTTAATTAGGCTAATTAGGCTAATTGAGGACCAACCTTTAAATACTATCAATACTTAAGTGC
The DNA here is from genome assembly GCA_017858255.1 of Bacteriovoracaceae bacterium. Classification (GTDB taxonomy): domain Bacteria; phylum Bdellovibrionota; class Bacteriovoracia; order Bacteriovoracales; family Bacteriovoracaceae. The sequence continues at coordinate 4,216 of JAFMBV010000042.1, read as the reverse complement.
TCGAAATTGCATGGGGGTGGTGTGTTGTGTCATAATGAGTTAGTTCACTAGTGTTTACTGAATGGGGACCACGTGAGTTTAAGCTACAACAACATATCCATCTCGCTAAAGGCCTTCCTGGCACTCCTTCTTGGGGTGTTGCTTATGGGTGAGTATTTGGATGGAATCAATGACATCTCTGATTGGGCGGTCCTCTTCTTCTTCATTATAATGGCCAACGATGCGTACATTCACTTTCGATTGGTTAACGGACAACCTTTTGAGAAATGGATTTTGTCTCCAAGAGGGAGTAACGAGTTTAAGGATAAAAGACTAAAATACATTATGAACCTCACTTTTACGGTCTTGATGATTGGTGCGATCTTCCTCGAAACATCTGTAGTTGATATTGGTATTAGAGATAATATCTATAAGTTTGGGGTTGTCGTTTGGTCTGGGGTTTTTTTAGGGGTAAATGTTTATAACTTAAAAACCTCTTTTAATTATAAGAGACTTCTCTTAACAAATGTTGCTTTGTTATTCCTAATTGGAAGCGTTACTTTGATCTAGTTACCTTCGCCTAAAACTACAAACTTATAGGACTTATAACCTGCCTCGGCGGCAGTAAAAAGTATCTTCTTTACTTCAGAATATTTAATTGTTTTATCGACAATCAAATTAACAATCCCTGAAAATTTCTTGGCCTCTGGAGCGGCTTTCTCTACTTGCTTAACAAGGTTCTTCTTTTTTATGAGTTCATTAAACAAGGGTATTATGCGTCTGCCACCGTAATCATAAGTACGGCCTGTTAGGTTTTCCTTATCCAGTACAATTTGGTTATCAACCCATATAGTGGAGGGCGAAACCTGAACGACAACTCCGGAAGTATTGAGATCACTAGAGTTTGATGTTGGTAAGGTTATGTCTTTTGGCACATTCAGAACAATCCCTGTTGAGTTATAGCTCTTCAGAAGGAAGACGAGCATAATAACAAGAATATCTAAGAGAGACGTGATATCGAGATCGATAGGTGGTCTCTTGTTTCTGCGGCCTCTATTTCTTATTGATCGGTTTAACCTCATGTTAATCCTTAGCTCCTGATATTTCCAAAGACAATCTTATCAAACAAATACTTTGCCTGAGTTTCAACGCCATCCTTGTCTTTTATCCATACTTTATCGTCAGTGTTTCTAAAAAGCCTCATTGCATCCATGACTTTAACAATTGTTTCATAATCAATATCAACAATTGGCTCTAGGATTACACTTCTTTCATCATTAAAGTTTTGTTTAAGTTTAACCATGTAGGTGTGTAGGTTTTCAAGGTCGTAGTCTCCAGTAGCTGTCTTACTTATTTTCTTAATCAAGCGAGAGGGAACACCTTTGTAAAGATTTATACCAGTACCAGTAACCTTAACGGTAAGTGCTAATGGATTCTTCTTTGGAGGAGGTGAGTCACTAGAGATAATTGGAACATCACTTTGAACCTCAAAGATCTTAATAAAGTTTGCCGACATAAGAAGAAAGAAAATGAAAATAAACACAGCATCCAAAATCGGTATAAGATTCAGGCGCTGTGGCGGTTCTTTTCTTTTTCTTCTACTTGGTGCTCTTAACACTTCACTACTCCATTAAACTTTTTCGTTTTTAGTTCCAAGAATATCTAAAAGCTTTACTGAGAATTCATCAATCTCATTGATGATCTTTTCTGACTTTGAGCTTAGAAAAGTATGAAGCATCATGATTGAAATCGCTGCGAGAAGACCTAGGAATGTTGTATTCATGGCCTTTGAGATACCCGTCGCCAGAAGCTCTGCCTTTTGGGCAGGGTCCGCTGATGCTACGGCAGAGAATGATTGAATAAGACCTTGAATAGTTCCAAGAAGACCAAACAGTGTTGAGATATTGGCAATCATTTGGAGATAATTTAGTCTTAATTCTACTTTGGGAATGACTTCCAATGCAGTCGCATCAATCGCATTTTGAACTTGTTGAGTGGATTGGGATGCCCTCTTTAGACCACTCTTCAAAACTTTTGGGAGTGCAGCTACAGAACCTGAACAAACTCTAATCGCACCTTGAATATCATTGCTTAAAATGTAGCGCTGTAATTCATTCATAAATGATGAGCCATCGACATCAAACTTAAAACTAAGTTTCATAAATCGCTCGAGACTAATAGCAATTCCAACTGCCCAGATAATAAGAATTACCCACATAAAGATACCGCCACTTTGAATAAAGTCTGCGATTGAATTTACACCTGTTAATACTGCTGAGCCTTCTACTGAACCTTCCATGATTCTGTATCTCCTGTTATGAGATTTGATAATTGCTAATATAGGATTATTTTACTGGAACTTCGCAGTAACTGGGGGATTTTATTAAGAGTGGAAAAGAATTCCTGTATATACCAAACCGTTTAATTCGGTTGGTTATTGATAATTCTCAGGAAATAACTTTCTTTCAACACCTTCAATCATAATGTGAATGCACTTTATATGAATTTCTTGTATTCGATCTGTAATATCACTTGGAACAATGATGGGGGTATCAACCATATTTTTAAGGGCGCCGCCATCCTTACCAAGAAGGCCAATTGTATTCATTCCCTTTGCCTTGGCCGACTCTACGGCCTTAATAACATTTTGGGAGTTTCCTGAGGTAGAGATTGCTAAGAGAGTGTCGCCTTTTTTACCCCAGCCTTCTACGAACCGGGAAAATATATGCTCGTAACCAAAGTCATTGGCCACACAGCTCATATGCGAGGGGTCCATAATTGAAGTTGCGCCTAGAGGACGTCTATTTTTGCGGTAGCGACCAGTTAGCTCTTCTGCGAAATGCATAGAATCACATAAAGATCCACCGTTGCCACAACTCATCACCCGACCGTCATTTTCAAAGGTAGTAATGAGGCATTCAACCGCATTAGATAATGTTTCCAAAAAGGTTTGGTTCGAGAGAGATTTGTTTAAAGTCTCTTGAGCTTCTTGAAGGGAGTTTTTTATGTAATCCATATTTTATAAGGGGGCTTAAAGAAGCCCCCAGTAATAAGTATTAAGAAAGTTCTTCGAATTGTTTTTTTATTTCTTCTTTAGTTTGAAGGCCAACTAATGTTTTAGCAGCTTCTCCACCTTTAAAGAAAATCATTGTTGGGATACCGCGAATTCCATATTGTTGAGCAAGCTCACCATTTTCATCGACATTACATTTTACAATTGTCGCGTTTCCAGACATCTCACCAGCAACTTCATCAAGGATGGGAGCAAGGGATCTACAAGGTCCGCACCACTCGGCCCAAAAATCAACTAGGATTGGTCCGTCGGCTTTAATAACTGTTTCTTCGAAAGTACTTTTATCAACTTTTCCAACATTACTCATGATTCATTCCTCTTCTAAAGCATACGTAGTTCGATAGACTAATATAAATATAACGAAATGAAAAAGTGTCATCTACAGGACAGACTTTTGTCATGTAGCAAAAAATTCCTTGCTTTCCACGAATAATCAATGGGATAGAATAAAGCTATGAAGAGACGTTATTTTTTAAAACAGGCCATTAATCGTGCCCGCATTAGCCGGCTTATCGCAAAAGCGATAGATCTCTTTATAGTCCTCGTTTTAAGCGTCTTTTTCTACCCTCTTGGCCTCATTCTTTCTGCTATTTATGTGGGAATTTCTGACAGTCTGCAAAATGGTCAATCTGTTGGTAAGAAGTTTATGGGGTTCCAAGTCATTTCCTTAGAAGATGGTCGTCCTTGCACGGTAAAGCAGTCTGTTATCCGCAATATCCCTCTTCTTGTCCCTCTGGGATTGGCGATTTTCCCCTTGATTGGCCCCATCTTGGCCATTGTGGCCGGAATTTTTCTATTGGTGCTGGAAGTCTTTTTTCTTTTTAAGCTAGATTCGGGCCATCGGCTCGGAGATGTTATGGCCGATACTTCTGTGATGGGTCATGATGGCACGCAGATAGTCACAAAAAAGAAGAAGGAAACCACCTGGTTCCCTGAAAATGGTGCTCCCCAAACCTAAAATTGCCACGTTCTCCTAGCCTTTGTTAGAGTGAGTCTCAAATTTCTTGAGGACCATTATGAAAAGATTAATCGTAGTTGATGTTAGCAATTTTATATTCCGCGCTTTTTTCGCCATTAGGCCTTTAACTTCTCCTGAGGGCACTCCAGTTAATGCAGTCTATGGTGTACTCACCATGTTTCTTAAGCTCTTGAGCCAATATCGTC